>JACCTI010000171.1 GCA_013812515.1 Chthoniobacterales bacterium | reverse complement strand
TTTGGCCCCTGGGTCTTGATGCCGGGCAAAAGGGCACTGTCGCTGATGCCGGTTGCGCAAAAGATGATGTTCTTCCCGTTCGCCAGGTCGTCCGCGAAGAAGACGCGGCCGAGGTCCTGCTCGTGGCCTTCTGCGATGAGTTGCTCGCGCTCCTTTTCATCGCGCGGCCACATCATGCATTGCATGTCGCCGCCGAGGCATTTGATCGCCGCCGCCGCCAAGACCGCTTCCGGCGAACCGCCGATGCCGACGTACAAATCGATCCCACTATTCTGAATCCCTGGGCCAATCGCGGCGGCGATGTCGCCGTCACTGATCATGCGCAGGGAAGCGCCGACGCGCCGAATATCAGCGACCAACTTCTTGTGGCGCGGTCGATCGAGCATCATCACCACCACGTCCTGGACGCGCTTATTCAAGGCCTGCGCCACCGTGATGAGCGTCTCTTCGATTGGGCTCTCAATTTTGAGCGTGTCGATGCCCGCGATCTGCATCGCACGCGTCACCGCCGGCCCGTACGCGAGCTTCATCATGTAAAATGACGGGATGTCGCGCAACGCCACCTTCACTCCTTCTTCCGGGCTGGCCGCCGCGATACAGGTGATCGAATTGGGCATGCCCTTCGAGATGTTCGTTGTGCCATCGATGGGATCGAGCGCGATATCGAACGGCGGTGAACCCGGCATCCAGGTTCCGAGTTGTTCCCCTTTGAAAATTCCCGGCGCGTCGTCCTTGATGCCTTCGCCGATCACGACCTCGCCGCAGATGTTCATCAGGTCGAACATCCCGCGAATCGCATCGCACGCTGCCGCATCAGCCAGCTCTTTTTCGCCGCGTCCGAGCCATTGCAGGGAGTTCAACGCCGCCGCTTCCGTCGCGCGGACGAAATCGAACTCGATGATGCGCTCGATATCGTGATATTTCTGGCGGGGCAGGCGTGGCATCGCGGGTTTGATCTTCGCGCGCCCGCGCAAGCCTGACAAGCCTGCGGCCCGGAATCTGGGCCTCCCGCGCAAATACCACCGGAGCCTTCTTGATCTCAGCTGGAATGAAATTTTTCCAGGTGGCGTCAAGGCTTCATCAATTGATCGTAGATGAGTTGATATGGATCGGGTCGCAGACCGAGATCCCCGCGAAAAGGACGGTCCAGGGCAAAGATCATGAAAATGATCTGCCCAATAAAGATTGCGAGCAGGACGACCTGGATTCTCTGCAATCGCGCATCCTCAACCTGGAAAAAAAAGGTTGAACTTAGGCTCACGATCGCGCCGATCACAATCACGCACCACAACATGCCCGGTAATCCGGTGAGCACGGCATCAAGGCGCAGTCGCCGAGCTTGGATCATTTGGCTGTAGGCCCGAAGAGTTTCCGCGTGTAAAAGCTTCTGGCCTTCCGTTACCGGTTCAAAGGCGGCCAGGCCAGCCTGGAAGTGGTTCACCTGTTCCACGCCACCGCTCGGAACCTCTCCCCGCCTTTGCAATGCCCAAGCCTGGCTGATGACGTAATCCAGGTACTCCCGCAGATCCTGCTGCAGTCGCGAGCGGGTTGGCTCCGGATAACCGCTGACATCCCGGTAAAGCACGCCAACCGCGGTCGCCTCCTCTGAAATAGTGCTGGCCGCATCAGTATAGGTCTGCCAAACGCTCACCGCGATTAAGGCTACGGCCAGCCCATAGAAAACCATCACCGCCTGCATCATGGCACTGGTGAAAACGGATTCCTCAGCTCCCAGTTTTAAGCGCGGCAGGATATGGCGGCTAAAAATGGCCAGGCCGCTCAGCGCGAAGACACAGAGTAACACGATGATCGCTGTCCCGACGACCACCAGCGGCAGATTGAACAGGAAATCTAACATGGGAATGTTCCTTCGGCACTTTGCCGCGTTAGTCTTTACACCGAATCGCTAATCGCCGGCGACTTAAAGATGCAGATGCGGCGCACCAGTGGAGTGAGTCGGAGAGTTTTGACAGGATACTTGCCTGCAACGAGCTCGCGGGTCGGAGGGACGAGCTTCTGCTCGTCCATGGACTTGCGGAAGCAGGTCCCTCCGTTTGGCGCGCTTCCACAGTGTTCACGTTCTTCCAGCCCCTGACCTAGGAGGAAAAAAATATGGAATGGTTTACCGACCCGCAGGCCTGGATTGGTCTGCTTACGCTGACGCTGCTCGAGATCGTTCTCGGGATTGACAACATCGTTTTCATTTCGATCCTCGCCGGCAAACTTCCGGCCGCGAAACAAAATCAGGCGCGCCAGATCGGCCTCGCGCTCGCGATGATCATGCGCATCCTGCTCCTCTTATCGCTCTCCTGGATTGTCGGCCTGACGAAACCACTCTTTATTCTGGCCGGTTATGATGTCACGGGCCGGGCCTTGATCCTGATCGGTGGCGGCCTCTTTCTCCTCGCCAAGAGTACCCGCGAAATTCACAACAAACTCGAAGGCGAGAACGGCGATCGCTCCATCCGCACCCTCCCCTCGCTCGCCTCCGTCCTGGTGCAGATCATCGCGCTCGACCTCGTTTTCTCACTCGACTCTGTCATCACCGCGGTTGGAATGGTCGACGAGATTGGCGTGATGGTGGCAGCGGTCATGATCGCGGTCGGGGTGATGATGCTGTTCGCCGGCACGATCAGTGGTTTTGTCGAGCGGCATCCAACCATCAAGATGCTCGCCCTCAGCTTTCTCCTCTTGATCGGCGTGAACCTGATCGGCGAAGGGCTCGGCTTCCACATCCCGAAAGGCTATACCTACTTCGCGATGGGCTTCGCCGTCTTCGTGGAAATGCTGAACCTCAAGCTGCGGAAGCGCCGAGTTCCAGTGTCGAATCTGCTTTGAAATTACAATAGCGCCGTGCGGCCGCGCCCGAGCCCGAAGATTCCTCAGGCCGCGCGCTGGGCGGTGAACTTGCGTTCGTGATCCAGCAGCCAGCGCTTTCGCCAGAGTCCTCCGCCGTACCCGCAGAGGGTGCCGTCCGCACGAATCACGCGGTGACACGGAATGATGAGGCAAAGCATGTTCGTGCCGTTGGCGCGGCCGACGGCGCGGCGCGCGCCCGGAATCTTCAGTTGCTCCGCCATCCATGAGTACGAGCGGGTCTCGGCCGGCGGAATCGTTCGCAACAGTTGCCAGGTGCGCTGTTGAAAATCGGAACCGACCGGCGCGACCGGAGTCCTAAACTCCAGACTCCGGCCCGCGAAGTAGTCGCCGAGCTCGCGCCGGATTTGCTCGAGAAACCGATGTTCGCCCGGAACGATCGACGTCCGGAGTCGTTCCCGCAGCAAACGCAATTCGCGCTCCGTCGCTCGTCGGTCGGCGAATTCGAGCAGGCGCAATCCTTCGTCATCCGCGACTGCGATCATCACGCCGAGCGGCGTTTCGATTCGCTCTGCCAAAAGGGCTGGCCGCTCCTTCGCGGAGGTCGGTGCCTGGCCGAAAATGCGCACGAACGCTTCGCGAAAACCGCTCGCTGACTCGAACCCACTCTCGCTTTGCGCGTGATCGACGCGTCCGCCGCGTCGCACCTCGCGCAACGCGAGGCCCATCCGGCGCGCGCGGTGATACGCCTGAAATGTCATCCCGTAGTGGCGCATGAACTGCCGTCGCGCGGTCGAGGGATCGATCTCCAGAGCGCGCAGTTCCTTGTCCGTGATGCGGCCGCTGGGGGTCTTCTCGACCTCGGCGCGGAGCCGCAGGATGAGGGCGGGCGCAGGCTGGGCCGGGTCCATCGGCTGGCAGCGCAAACAGGGCCGGTATCCTCCGAGCAAAGCGTCGGATGGGGTTGCGAAAAATTCCACATTCTGCGGCGCAGGCTTCTTCGCGCTGCAGGTCGGCCGACAAAAGATTCCGGTGGTTCGGATGCCGGCGACGAAGATGCCTTCGAAGGTGGAATCGCGCTCCCGCAGCGCGCGATACATGGTGGTGGGTGGTGGGAGAAGTTCCATCGGATCAGGCGCGTTCCAGCTTGAAGGTGTAACATCCATGACAGGCACTGCGCACGTGCAGAAATTGGACCTCGGGAATTTCGAACATCTCGCTGGCCAGCTCCTCGGGCGCATCGCCCGCCAGTTGCGCGGCTACTATTTCGTCGTCCTCGTTGTAAGCGCGAAGCGCGCGGCCGCTCCGAAAGGCAGCCGGGAACTCGTTAGGGGCGGAGTATTGTTCACATCCATCGGCGTGGATAAACACCGGACCACTTTCCCCGTAAGGCCGGGCGCTGGAGATGGATTGAAAGGGAAACAAAATCACACGCTCCCCAGGATTTGCCCAAGTCAGGCAATGCCGGCAGGGAGCGGTCTGCGCCGACTCGACCGTTGTCGTTCTGTGATCTCTCGCGCCGGCAGCTGCGTTCCGCCGGGCCGTCTCCGCCAGCGAGGTGGGTAATGCCACAACCCGAAAGGGATTTTTTGTCATGCCATCATCCTAAGCGTGGCCAGCGCCGCTGTGCATCCACGATATTCAGGCACCGAATTCGCGAATCGCGAAAGTAGCTACGGAAAAGCGCGGCGCGTTGCATGCGGGAGTGCAAACCGGCATCGTCTCACGTGCCCAGCGCCGCGCCTCCAATCACACAAAAACTTCTTGTGAGCGCCGGTGGCTGGCCCGCGATGAAGCAAGCGCAGCAAATGCAGGCGGCGGGCCGCGTCTCTGACGTGAACTACGAGGCACCGCTGCTTCTCGGCATGGTGCGCGAGGGCACTCGAAATTTGCGCTCCGGCTTGCGCATCAAGACGGAGTCGGACGTGGAGAATCTCTGCACCTGCCGCGAGTCGCGCGAGTGGGGAAAAATTTGCGCGCACGCGCTCGCCGTCGGTGTCGAGTTCCTCGCGAAAGAGAGCGCGAAAGTGCCAGAGACGCCACTTGTCGGGCCCGCGAAGTCGGCAACAGCCCGTCCGACCTTCGTTGAATCTGGTTCCGATGCGGCCACTTCGATCGCGCTGCACTTCATCCTGCCACCCAACTTCGATTCAGCCTGGGCCAAAGGACACGTGATGGTGGTTACGGAGGTGGAGATCCACGGCGCGCGGGTCATGCCGACCACATTGAAGCCGCAGGAACGCTACGCCTGCGACACGTTTGATCTCGCCGCGTTGAACGAAAACGCCCTCGCGCCAATGCGAACGTACCCCGCCGCAGAGTTTCTCAATTTCCTGCGCGCGTTACGCGGCCATCCGCGCGTTACATTCGGGAAAGGGGCCCGCGTCGAGATTTCACCGGACGTCTATCGGCCACGGCTTCGGCTGGAGCGCGGGGACGATGGATCGGTTCGGCTCGACACCTCGCTCGCGCCGGATGAACGCCTCCTGGTTGAGGGGACCGAAGCATGGGTGCTTCAGGGCAACCGATTCCGTCCGCTGCGCGAAGGGCTGCCTAACGAGTGGAAAGATCTCGTGACCGGCACCGCGACCTTGCGCGGCGCGCACGCGCAACAATTTCTCGCCTTCGAAGCGGCACGCCTGCGGGAATGGTTTCACCTCGAAATGCCCGACGCCGCAGCCGTTCCAGATGTGCAAACCGCACCGCCGAAGTTCGTGCTGCAAATCGAAGGCTCTCTGCGCGAACTGCAGGCAGAGCTGCGCGTCCGCTACGCGGATGGAATGTGGGAGGGGCCTCTGTGCCGCGACTCGGGCCAGGCCATCGGGACGCTAAGGTCCATCCCACATTCCAATACAATTTTGCTGCGCGACATCGACGCAGAACGCGCCGCGCTTCGTCGCCTCGAGGCGCTCGGCTTTACGCTCCGTGGCGAGCGCCTTGTCCTTACTCGCGAAGACCTCGTGGCACGCTTCTTTGCATTCGAATACCAGCGCCTGAAAAACGAGTGGGAAGTCACTCTTTCTGCGCAAGCGACAAGAGTCAGTAGTGAGCTACAGCCACTCCAGCCCCAGATCGAGATCGTCGGTTCCGGGGAGAATTGGTTCGAGCTTCGCTACTCGCTCGGGACGCCTGACGGACAGAGCTTCTCGGCCGCGGAGTTGCAGCGGCTGCTTCGCTCCGGCCAGACGCAGACGAAGCTGCGCAATGGACGCGTCGGCGTTTTCGATGCGGCGGCGATCGAAGACTTCGAAGAGGTCCTACGGGACTGCGAGCCAAAGCAGAATCAGCCCGGCCTTTATCGAATTAACAGAACACATGCGTCCTATGTGACCGATACGGCCCTTGAGTTGGGTGTTGCGCTGCACGATCTGCAAAGGCTCGCAGGCGGTTGGTCAAGTGAAGAAAAGCCCGTCCTCGGCGCGATCGGCGAACGGCTGCGCAATTATCAGAAGGACGGAGTGGCCTGGCTTTGGCAACGCGCACAGCGCAATCTCGGCGGGGTTCTGGCCGACGAGATGGGCCTTGGCAAAACCGTCCAGACGCTCGCGTTCCTGCTCGCGAATCGGAGCGCCGAACCAGCCTTGATTGTCTGCCCGACCTCGCTCGTCACGAACTGGCGCAACGAAGCGCAGCGTTGGACACCCGAGCTCCGCGTGCTCGCGCTCGAAGGACCGAACCGCCACACGCGCTTCACCGAGATAAATGAGAACGACATCGTCCTCACAAGCTATGCCTTACTCCAGCGCGACGCCGAGAAATACAAGGCGCTTCAGTTCTCCACCGTGGTTCTGGATGAAGCGCAGCATATCAAAAATCCAGACACGCAGAATGCGCAGGTCGCCTTCGCCTTGCGCGCGCGGCATCGCTTTGTGCTCACCGGGACGCCGATCGAAAATTCGGTCCGCGATCTCTGGTCGATCATGAACTTCGCGCTGCCGGGTTACCTTGGCAGCCGCGCGGATTTCCGTGAACGCTACGAGCACCCGCTGGTCCGCGGGACAGCGCCGGAAGTGCAACGTCGTCTCGCACGGCGCATGCGGCCGTTCCTCCTCCGACGCAGGAAAACGGATGTGGCAAAGGAGTTGCCCGAAAAGATCGAACAACAGGTCATCTGCGATTTGACTCCGCGCCAGCGCGCAGCCTATGACGGCCTGCTCCGCGAGATTCAGACTGGCATTGGCGCGGAGCGCGCAAACGCCGGTGCAGCTCGGATGAAGATGCTTGTCGGCTTGCTCCGCTTGCGACAGGTCTGTTGCGATCTGCGTTTGCTCGGCGGCGAGATCACGAAAAATGGAGTCGAATCAGCGAAGCTCGACCTCCTTGAGGAGTTGATCGAGGAAGCGATTGACGGGGGACATCGTGTGCTCGTCTTCAGTCAATTCGTCGCGATGCTCACGCTGATCCGCGAGCGGCTGGAGGCCGAGAAAGTTCCGTTTAGCTATCTCGACGGTTCGACAAAAGACCGACAGTCCGTCGTGGATCGATTTCAGAACGAAAGCGGGATTCCCGTTTTCCTGATGAGCCTGAAAGCGGGCGGCGTCGGATTGAACCTTTCCGCCGCCGACACCGTCATTCACTTCGATCCGTGGTGGAACTACGCGGCGGAAGCGCAGGCCACGGACCGCGCGCATCGCATCGGCCAAACCCGCGTGGTGACCGCCTATAAGCTGATCGCGCGGGAGACGGTCGAAGAGAAGATCGTGAAATTGCAGGAACGGAAGCGCAGCACAAGCGAAGCCACGATCGGCAGCGAAGAGCCGCTGATGAGCGGCTTAACGACTGAAGATCTCGAGGAGCTGCTGCGCTAAACGCGTGTCCTCGCGGCGAACAGTGTTGTCATCCTGAGTCGCGCAGAGGACGAAGGACCCCGCCTACGGAGTATCGATAAACGACACCGGAGCGTCCGTTGCAAAGTGCACGCGCTGGCACCTTGGCTGCCACCTCCACGGGTGAGAGATCCTTCGCCGTCTGCGCGGCTCAGGATTGCAGAGCAGGCACCCCGCCGGCTAAATGCGCTGCTACTTCTTGTCTTTCACGTCCGGGTCCTGCTGGACCTTTGAAACGTCGATGTTGTCGTTACTCAGCCGGCCTTCAAATGCTTTGATGAACGCGTTCCGCAGGACGTTGAAGACGGTTTCCATAACCGCGGGCGCGGGGTCGTCGAAGCTGCCGGAGAGAGGCACCTTCGTGCCGAAGCGATCCTTCGGATGATTGCGAATGATGCGGGTCAATCCGCCGACGATCCCCTGCCAGATGAAGTCGATCGGACTCTCGGTGTCATGTGTTGGATCGAAGATCGACATTTTTTCGAAGACCGGCTCGATATAGCCGCGAAAATTTCCTTGCTTCGAGTTCATCTCCGTCGCAACGCGCAGCGACCCGCCCTCGAATGTGATCCCGCCATAGGCTTTCGCGAAGTCGTTTAGCTTTACGAGCGGCACGTCATCGACCTCCGATCGGAGGGCAAAGGTCGGCTTCGCGGCATAGGGATCGAGATTGATCTCCGTCTTGAAAGTGCCAGCGCGGAGCGGGCGGCCTTTCATCTCGATGTTCGCGTTCAACGTCTCGGAAAGCCTGGTGCTGTTGGTCAGGTTCGTGGCCACGACGTCGAGGCGATCGAGCACGATATCGACGTCCGGCTTTTTGCTGTAGTCGCGATAATGCACTTCACCTTCGTTGACCGTGAAGCGGTTGATGCGGAGCGGGAAAAGCTCCCTCACTTTCTCTGTCCATGGTTCGTCGAGCGGTGCCTGGCTATTCGCTCTGTTGGCGGCGTTCACCAGGTTCATCTTCGGCTGCTGGAAGTTGATCTCGCCCACGAGCGCGCCGTGAAAGAGAGCCTTCCATTCGACCGAGAGGTCAACCACTGGCGCGGAGAAAAAAGGAACGGGCACGTGGCCGCTGATCTTTTTGATCTCGACGACATGGATCGAGTAGGCGCCGCGCCAGAGATGAATGTCGACGTCGGCGACATGGCCGCGGTAATCCTCCATTTCCGAGAGCTTCCCGTTCACGTAGTCGCGCACCCAAATCGGCAACATCGCGCGGACGACCAAGGCCGCGACCAGGAGGATGACGAGGATCCAGAGGATTTTGCTGCGGTAAATGGCTTTCATGAGACGGCGACGCGGCTCAATCGCAACAGCGGGCCCTCTTCTTCTGAACGAGGCAACCGCGTGACGTGGTCGTGTCGCGGGATGATTTCACTCCATGGGCGGAGCAGTCTGCATGCCTGGGCGTCGTGAGCTCGCGACGGTCGAGCGGCTACCTGAAGGCGTCTGCCTAACGACTGGTGAAGCGGACGGCGCAGCGCTCGCTTTCGGTGCGCGAGATGGAGTTTCGCTCGCCGAAGGCAAAGGGAAGGCAAAGGTGGGTGACGGCGAGGCGCTGGGAGATGCGCCCGGAGATCCGCTCGGCGACGGCGACGCCGCTGGACTCGGAGAAGGGGTAGGTGTGGGAGTTGGTGTCGGTGTGGGCGGCGGCGGGATAATGTTCACCCACTTGTGCATTGGCTTGCCCGCGCCGCCAATCTCGTTCACGAGCGCCTCGCAACGCGCGTTGATCTTATCCAGGTCTGGTGGACCAAAAGGCGTATCCGCCGTCCCGGGAAAAATGAGATAGGTCACTTTCAAGTCGCTGACCGGTCGGAAATTCGCTGTCGCCACCGTGCTGATTTCCTTCGCGATCCGCAACGACGCTTCACCCGCTTTGTCGTTTGGTCCAATGTCGCCCACGATCGCGGGGTAAATGACGTCTCCCGAAATCACGACCGCGTAGTCGCCTACCTTTGCGCCCTCAGTGCGCGTGAAGCCACCGGGAATCACGATGAATGGATCGGTCGCGCCGATGAGGAAGCTGAACGTTTTCAGGGTACCAATTTCGTCGCGGGTTTGCGCGAGCGCGCGTTTCAACTCGCGCTTCCGTTCCGCGGCAATCGTCTTCTGCGCGGCCTCCGTTTCCAGGCGCTTCGCCTTCTCCTCGAGAACCGGGAGATAGGCGCTCGGGTGCTGCGTTTTCTTCGGCCAACGATAGCTCGTGAAAGGCTGGAAATTTGGCGAGGTTCCGCTCCCCGCGGGAACCCGGTCGGCATCGGACCCATCCGCGTCCACATCCATGTCGGCCTGCAGCAGCACCGCTTTTCGTTGCGTTTGCGGATGCTTCAACTGCAACACCGTTTGCGTGTCATAAAAATTATGGCGCGAGAGTAGTTGATCCAGACGGCCGAGATTTGCGCGAAGCGACTTCAGTTTGGTCTCGTAGATTTCAGCGAAGAACGGGGAGACGGCTTCCGGTTGCAGCATTTCAGTCAGGCCCGGCAGCAGGTGCGGGAGTTCCGGGTTGATTTTTGCAAGCTCATCGAGCGTGCGGTTCGGCGCGGGCATCCGAATGTCGAGCCGCAGATCGAGCACATAACTCTGCGGATCATTGCGCTCTTCCGACGCCGCGCGGCCGGGAGTCGGCTGGACGGTGGGACGGAGCGTGATGCCGTTGAACAGTTGCGCCGTCTCGAGCTTGCCCGCGATGGGTTTTGGTTTTGCCGGCGTAGGCTCAGGCTTTGGAGTCGGCGTCAGGATGGCCACGCGAGGAGAACTCGCCTCCGCCTGTTCGACGTCCCACCGCCAGCGCTCGAGGGAAACCCAGCGCAGAACGATCGCGACAAGGAGGGCGAGGAAAAGAAGCGCCGCCAGCCAGCGCAGCGTCCGCAGACGGAATCGGCGCACGCGGTGCGGTTATCTTTTCATCCAGGCGACGATCGCCATGATGGCGCCGATCACGCTCAGAACTGACATCATGCCCGCCGGCATGATCGCGCCGGTCTTGATAAATGCGGGGACGAAACGGCCCGCGAGCAACACGGAGACGAGCGCCGCAAGCACGAGGCCGGCGACGACATTGTTCGGCAGGAGGAAAGCGGCGGCGAGCAGGGCGAGTCCCGAAATCGAGCCGGCGATGATGGAAGGCAAGCTGCCCTTGCTGACGTACCCCATGATGCCGCCTAGGATTGTGAGTAGTCCGAAGACAATGAAGTAAATCTTAGCTGGCCCGAGCATACGTGCCGCATCGGTACGCCAACTGTGCGCCACTGTCTAACGAAGGCGCGCGGTGCCCTTCGTTAGCGCGCCGGCTACGCTACTGCACGATAAGACCGTGCCTGGCGGCATCGCGATTCAGTTCCTCCACGCGTGCTGGCAATTCTTCCTGCGTCGTCGCAGCCGGCAGCTCCAGCTTCACGGAGTGCAGTCCTAAATCGCCGCACATCTTGAAAAAACGGGGCGCCACCGTTGTAGCGGTGCTTGTGTCAAGCACCGGAGCCAAAGGCGTGAACCACACCCGCGCGCCAGGCGTTTGACACAAAGGCCTCTACAATCAAAACGCGTCAGTGCGACTGCTGCATGGAAGGTGGCTGTAGCCGCCCGGCTGCGTCCAGTCGTCCAGGACCTCCAACACGGCGACGCAACGTCGTGGCTACACAGAGATGTTTCCTCGTGGTTACGCCGAACGCAGCGCCGTGGCTACATGCGGGAGCACCCCCCGATGCGAACGCCCGTTCTGGCCGCTACCCGCCGCCTTGCTCTTGCCGGAACCACCGGAGCGCTTCCGCGATATGCGAGCGCTTCACGACGTGCCCGTACTGAAAGCTCTCATGCCGGATGCGCGCGAACCCTGTTCTTCGCATGGAAATCCTCACCTCGTTCTGCTGCTGAGGCTGCGCGATTTTGTCGCTCGCGCCGGTGCTTAGGAAGATCGGTGTGCGCAAAAAATTCGCGCCCGGCTTGTACTTTCGATAACCATCGCTCAACATGTCTTCGTTCAGGCCGGTCAGAAAAATTCCGATGACGCGATTGCCTGCGAGCGAGAGCAGTGGCGCGAGCAAGCCGGCACGCTTTGCTCCGCCGGAATAACCGGCGCAAGCGATGGGCCACTTGTCCGATCCCGGAAAGCTGCGATGCAGCGCGTCGAGGGCGGCGAGCGTCATGCCGGCGCGCCAACCGGAGCTGTCCTGCCGCGCTGGCTCCGGCCCGTCACCAGCGATTAAGACCCAGCCGTGCTCGAGTCCGGATGGGCGATACAGATTCACCAGATCATCCCGGTTCTGATGTTTGAAGTCGCTCGTCGAAAACACCACGATCACGGGCCAGCTCTTCGCGGGATCAAACCCCGGCGGGACGGCGAGCACGGCGACAGCCTGAGCCGGGGGCGTGTTCCCACCTTCGGACACGTAAGAGCGTTCGAGGTCGCTTAGGGGAACATTGGCCAGCACGGTCGCACCCGGAGACACTGGAACTCCGGCAAAGGTTGCGGCGGCCATGCGCGGTGCGCTGGTGGAAATCAGGCCGAGCGCAAGGATCAGCTCGGCGAGAGCGAGCGAGTGTTTCCTCATCTTTTTTCCGTCGCACGAACCAGCGGTGATGTCGATGTGCATCACGATCGAATCGGACGTGGCTCTCTCGGATCGCGCGGGAAAAAATTCGCACTGTCTCCTGACGGGCGTAGGATCGGCGCCGGTGAAGCATACGCTCTTTACTGTCCTCAATCCTCGACTGCTGAATGCGTTTTCAAATCGTGGACGAGAACGAGCCCGAGCATGAGCACGAGTGCTTCGAGATGCGCTATCCATTAACCACAAATCCGATTTTCTGGACGATTCAGGGGGAAGGGCATTTGCGCGGCTTTCAGATGTGCTTTGTCCGCCTCGCGGGTTGTTCGGTGGGTTGTGACCATTGCGACACCGATTACCGGAAGAACGAGTTCGCCACGGAGGAAGAGATCGCCGTGCGCGCGGACGAGATCACACCGAAGAACGCGCGCGATCGTTGGGTTTGGGTGACCGGCGGCGAACCGACGGACCATGATTTGATGCCGCTCATCCGAGCCTTGCGCGTGAAACGGTTCTCGGTTGCGCTCGCCTCGAGCGGACATCGGCGCGTCATTCCGCCGGTGGACTGGCTCTCGATTTCGCCGCACGATCCAGCGAAGTGGATGCAGACCTACGGCAACGAAGTGAAATTGGTGCCGGGCCTGAACGGCTTCTCGATCGAAGATTTCCGCTCCGCGCATCCCGATGATCAGACAGACTTCATGTATTGCTACGTGCAACCGCTCTCGATCCAGAAACGGGAAGATCCCGTGAGTCTGCGGACCTGCCTCGATTTTGTGCGAGCCAATCCGAACTGGGCGCTTTCGCGTCAGGACCACCACTACTGGGGCGTGGCATAGGCGAGCTCGTAAGGGACGCTGGCCGGGCGTTGTTTGTTTGGCGTACATCGTCCGCGAGTCGTTCTTGCACATGCACTTACACTTTAACTTGCACTCTGCGTCCGAGAGCGTGTGCAGGTGCAAGGTAAAGTGCAAGTGCACGGGATCGCGGTCTTGTGGGGAATCGAGGCGCGGGGTGCAAATGCCCGTTTGCCGAATGCTCGAAGCTATCGCAAACTCCCGCTCGTGACGCTCCGGCTGCTCCGCTGCCATTCCGAGAAGGGGCGCGCGTTCATTGCGGCCACGCTTTTCTGCGCGGTTGCATTGGCCATCGGACTCTCCGATGCGCCGCAGTTGCACAAATGGCTGCATAACGCGGGAGACAGACCGAACCACGAATGTGCCGCGACGCTGCTGTCGTCGGGCAGCATGGAGCATTCCGATTGCGCACCGGCGTTTAGCGCGCCGCAGTCTCTCCCGAGCATCGCGGCTTTTCGCAGCGAGCATATCCAGCCCGCCGATCCCGCCCTCGAGTTCTATCGGCTCGAGCACGCCCCGCCCGCCCTCTCCTAGGCGCGTAACCACGCTGCCCCCGCGTCCGATTCCTATCGGCTCGCGCTCTGTTGTTCCGCGCTCGCAAATTGAGGCGCTTCACCTGTGGTGAAGCGTCGTGCCCCCGTCTCTTTCACTCAATTTCGAAAAACCAGGAGAATTTCGGATGAAAAAATTTCTTTTTCAGATCTCACTCGCGCTCACGCTCACCACGTCCAACGCGCAGGACGTTGCCTCGCCGGCCCCAGGAGTCACTCCGGCAGAATCGACCGAACATGAGCGCGTTGTCGTCCGCAGCACAGCGCTCGGCGGCGAACTGTCCGAGCAAACTCAATCCGTCACCATTCTCACCGGTGACAATCTCAAGTTGCGACTTGAGCCGACTCTGGGGGAAACGCTCAACCGCGAGCCCGGCGTCAGTTCGACTTACTTCGGGCCAGGCGCGAGCCGGCCGGTCATTCGCGGTTTGGGCGACGATCGTATCCGCGTTTTGCAGGACGGCTTGAACACGGTCGATGTGGCGAACGTCAGCCCGGATCACGCCGTGACAATCGAGCCGCTCACAATTGAGACGGTCGAGATCGTGCGCGGTCCCGCGACGCTCCTTTATGGACCGAACACGGTGGGTGGAGTGGTGAACGTGATCGATAATCGCGTGCCCAGCGAGCGTCTTTCGCGTCCAATCGAGGGCAAAGTGGAAGGACGCTACGGCACCGCGGACGAGCAGCGTTCCGGCGCGGGCCTGGTCGATTTCGGGCTTGGCCCGATCGTCATTCACCTCGACGGGTCCATTCGCGACACGCAGGACGTCGAGATTCCTGGCTTCGCGCGCTCGGAGCGCTTGCGCCGGCTGGAGCCGCTCCCTTTTGGCGAAGAAGAAGAGAAAGATTTGTTGCTGAATAGTTTCACGGAAAGCAAAGGCGGGGCGGCCGGCGCTTCGTATATCTGGGAAGGCGGCTACTTTGGCGTCGCTTATTCCGGGATCGACTCGCGCTACGGCACCGTCGCGGAAAAGGAGGTAACGATTGATCTCGAACAACGCCGCTGGGATGCGCGCGGCGCGTTCTACAAACCGTTCGCGCCGATCAAGTCGATTACCTACAAGTTCGGCTACTCGGATTACACCCATACCGAGTTCGAAGGACCGGACGTCGGGACCGTGTTCACGATCGAAGGCTACGATGGCCGGATCGAGGTCGCGCACAAGAAGGTTGGAGTTTTCGAAGGCGTCTTCGGTTTTCAGACACAACGGACAGACTTTTTCGCCTTGGGCGAGGAAGCGTTTCTTCCTCCGGTGCGCACGGACACCAATTCCGGATTCCTCTTCGAGGAAATTGCGCTCGGCGTGGTGCGCTTGCAATTCGGCGGCCGCTATGATCACCAGAGCGCCGAGACAGAAACGAATCCCGACTTCGGCCCAGGCCTCACGCGCGAGTTCGATGCCTTCAGTGGATCAGGCGGTATCGCTTACGATTTGAACGAGCAGTACAGCGTCGCGCTTTCGCTCGCCTACACGCAGCGTCCCCCTACTTATACAGAGCTCTTCGCCGACGGCCCACACATCGCGACAAACGCCTTTGAGATCGGCGATCCAGATCTCGATCTCGAAGAATCGGTCGGCGTTGATCTTTCTTTGCGCAAAAAAACGGGGCGAATCACGGGAGCGATCAGCCTCTTTTACAATCGCTTTGAAAACTTCATCAACCTCGCGCCGACCGGTGAGTTTGTTCCGGAACCCGAGGACGAGCTGCCCGTCTTCGTCTTTCGCGGGACGAATGCGGATTTCATCGGCGGTGAAATTGAAGCGACCTTCCACCTGCTTGAGCCATACGCCGGCGAAGCAGCGAGCAGCGGGAAAGATGCGAAAGATGTTGTCATGAGCGGCCGGGCAGGCAGTCAGCATAGGCTGCACCTCGACACCAAGGCCGACTACGTTTATGCGCAAGACCGCCAGACGGATCGCTCGCTGCCGCGGATCACGCCATTCCGAACCAGCGCAGCGCTGGTCTATGAATGGAGCGACCGTTTTGGGGCGCGGATCGAGGGGCAATACGTCCATCAGCAGGATCGCACCGCAGAGTTCGAGCTGTCGACGAACAGTTATTTCCTGCTGAGCGCCAGCGCGAGCTACCGGGTGAAAGCTGGTCCTGTCGAATTCGATGTCTACGTCAAAGGCACAAATCTGACGGACGAGGAAGCGAGGCTGCACACCTCTTTCGTGAAAGACATCGCGCCGCTTGCCGGCCGCGGTGCGCTGCTTGGAGTGCGCGCAACTTTCTAAACCGAAGGTCCCAAAGGTAACGAGTTCCGCTCCTCCATGAAGTGAAGTTGATCAACAAGATCCGTCTCGCATTTGGCCGCCGCGATGAG
>JACCTI010000145.1 GCA_013812515.1 Chthoniobacterales bacterium | reverse complement strand
CCTTCGCGCTCCCTTCGCACTGCGACGGGAAAACGTGGATCGTTCCCTGGCTGAGGTATTCCTCAGGTTTTTTCGCGAACCCGACGACCCGGATGTTGTCGCGCCAAAACCGTTTCAGATGCGGCTTCGCTTCATCATGCACCGCGCCGACGAGCCACAGCTCCGCGTCCTTCAGCGCGAGCCGGTGCCATGCTTCGAGTAAATGATGGATGCCTTTGCGCTCGATCAACGCGCCGGAAAAAACTGCGCGAAAAAGCGGGGGGCGGCGTCCGGGGCGGAACCGTTGGACGTCTACGCCGCGTGGCAGATAGAAGAGCTTCTCCTCTGGGAATCCTTGCACGCGGAAGGTCTGAGCCGCTTTCTCGGAAAGCACGACCAGCAAATCCGCCAGGTCGTATTCTTCGAGGTAACGCTCGCGATCGAGCAACAGCTTCTGCTTCCAGCTTTGGTGCACCGGCGCGGAGCTTGCAGAGCGCGCGATCTTGCCGCGATCGCGATGCCAGGTGGGAATTTCGACGAGCGAAGGGATGCGACGCTTCCGCGCCACGCGCAGCGATTGCAGACAATCCCCCGACCAGCTGTGGAAGAGATCGTAACGGCCTGTCGCCAATTGCCGCGCTGCGACGGTATCCAAATACTTCTTTTTCGCGCCGTAGTAATAGGGCGAATCAAGAAACGAAAGGAGACGAACCGGGTGCCAGCGCAGCGAATAGATGAGCGCAGCGGGAATCTCTTTCTGCCGATTGTCGTAGGCGATCGCCTGGCCGAGAAATCTGCCACGATGCGAGGCGCGCAGTGCTTCGAAGGCATCGGTGTCCAAGCCCGAGCCGCCGATGCGGGCGAAGATGGAGTAAAGAAGATGCCGCGGGAGGCGGCGCGTCCCGGATGGAATCGGCGCCGCCGACGGCGCGTTTAGTGTTTCACCCAGCATGGGCTAGGAAGTATTGTGGCGTTTAAGAGCAAGTAAAGCAGGAGTGCTCCCACGCAGTTTTCCATGGACGCAGATCACCTCACGATTGGTTTCATCCGGCGCGGTTACTCGCGAAGCGGCGGGGCGGAGTCGTACCTGCAACGTCTCGCAGGCGGCGTGCGCGAGGCGGGTCATCAGACCCGATTAGTCACGACCGACGCCTGGCCGGATGGGGAGTGGCAGTCCGGCCTGGTCACGCGCGTCTCTGGCAAAACGCCCACGCAATTCGCCGACGAATTTGAAGCTCTTCGACCTACGCTCGGTTGCGACGTCATCATGAGCTTAGAACGCGTTTGGCAATGTGATGTTTACCGCGCGGGCGACGGCGTGCATCGTGCCTGGCTCGCTCGCCGCCAGCGCTACAACAGCGTGCTCGGGAAGATGCGCTGCATCTTTAACCGCAAGCATCGCGGGATTCTCCGCCTCGAGGAATCGCTCTTCGGCCACGCCGGCGCGCGCCGCGTAATCGTCAATTCACAAATGGTGCAGCGCGAGATCGAACAGCTCTACGGCTGTCCCGAGGAACAGATCGATGTCGTTCGAAATGGGCTTCCGCTCGCGCAATTTCGTTTTACGCCGGAGGCACGCACCGAAAAACGCCAGGCGCTCGGCCTCGCTCCGGAGTCGATTGCGGCGCTCTTCGTCGGCTCAGGCTGGGAGCGCAAGGGCCTGCGTTTCGCGATCACCGCGGTCGAGAATTGCAACGATCCACGTCTACAGTTGCTCGTCGCGGGACATGGGACGCCCGCGAAGTACCGCTCGCGCAGCCTGCGCTTCCTCGGGGTCGTGCAGGACCTGCAGGCACTCTATGCCGCGGCAGACATTTTCCTTCTGCCCACGATCTACGATCCCTCCTCGAATGCCTGCCTCGAAGCCATGGCCGTCGGCTTGCCGGTCATCACCACGAAGGGTAATGGGTTCTCCGAACTGATGGAGGAAGGCCGCGACGGATCGATCATTAAAGAACCGGACAACACTGCGGCGCTCTGCGCAGCGCTCCGTTTTTGGTCAAACGGAGAGACACGCGAGAAGTCGCGGGCGTCACGCGAAGAACACGCGCGTAAGTTTTCGATCGGGCGCAACGTCAACGCGACGCTGCAAATTCTGCTTCAGGCAACCGCGAGCGCGGCGTCGACATCGGGAAAAATCCGAAAGACCTGATCAAGGCGCGCGATTTCAAAGATCGGCCTGACTCCCTCCTGCAACCCGGCGAGCGCGAACTGCCCGCCATAGCCGTTCACGTTCTGCATCCCTTCGATCAGCACGGCCAGACCCGAGCTGTCGATGTAACTCACCTGTGAAAGATCGACCACCAGCTGCTTCGGCTTCTCCTTGATTAAGGCGTTCAACGAAGCGGCGATCCGCGGCGAAACATGCAGATCGATTTCGCCTTCGAGCGGCAGGACATTGGGGCGTTCGATCGGAGAAGTCGTCATGGTGCTTCGGGCAAGATGTCACTCTCCCGCAGATCGTCAATACGTCACCAGTCCAGTTGCCGCATGACGTCATCGACTTGCGACAAATCCGGGAACAGGAAATCGGGCTCACAGGCGGCGAGCTGCTCGGCTGCCCAGCTCCCGGTCGCCACCGCAATGGTTCGCGCGCCGAAGATCTTCCCGCAGGCGGTATCGTGTCCTGTGTCGCCGATCACATCAATTCGCGCGACGTCGAAGTCGTGCGAGTGCTTCTCTCGCGCCCGCGCGCGAGCAAAGGCGCCGAGCTCGTTGCGGTCCGGGTGATCGTCGGCAAACGCGCCGAATTCGAAGTAATTCCAAAGACCGTAGTGCTGCAATTTCAGCTTTGCTCCACGGCGTAGATTCCCTGTCAGCAAAGCGAGAACGCGGTCCTCTTTCGGTCTGAGCCGATCCAGAATCTCTTTCACGCCTGGCATGACACGACCTTGCGTTTTTGGCAGCAGCATCTCGAGATGCACGATGTAGTCGTCGAGGAAATCAGCCACGTTTTCCGGTGTCGGTTCGATTGCGTACTTGCGCAGAATGCTGTGCGCGATGCCGGAATCTGTCCGGCCAGCGATCTCGATGTCGTGCAGATCGTCCCGCACGCCATAGCGTTCTTCCACCACTCGCTTAAGCGCCTTATCTCCCGCGCCTCCGGTTATGATCAGTGTCGCGTCGATGTCCCAAAGGAGGAGGCGCTTGTTGGAGTGATCGGCGTTGTTCTGTGTCATGGCGAGCGAGGTCGAGACATCTCTCACTCATTCGCGCGCGTGTCGATACGCCCCGAGTCCGCCGCGTCGGCGGTTTGATGCTACGGAATCGTGGGCGGGTGCATTTGCCCAAGCGCCAGCATGCTGGCGAGCAGGGCAAGGATCGCCACACACGCAGCTGCGAACAATATCATCCGCACCGGGTCCCGGTCCTTCGTGCGCTTCGGGAATGGCGACGCGTTTGCAAAATCAGCTGGACGCGCGCTGACCTGCGCGGGCCGGGCCGCCTCCGGCGAAACGGGCAACGGCGGAGCCTCAGCGATCGCCTGGCCCTCAAAGCGCGCCTCGACTTTTCCGAAGATAATCCGATCCCCCACGCGCAGCGCGATGCTCGTGACTTTTTCGCCGTTCACGCGCGTTCCATTGGTTGAATCAAGATCCTGTAGATGAAAAGTCTCGCCCACCTGATGCAGTTGCGCGTGGTGTCCAGAGACCGATGGATCATTGATCGGGATCACGTTATTCGGCGAACGCCCGATCGTGATCAGCTCTTCCTTCAGCTCGTGCGTGATGGATGAAGGCCCACCTGGCCATAAGATCAGCTTCGACATCTGTTGCTCTGATTAGCAGCCGCCGACGCCCAGGGCAATGCCGCGTCTGGCCTAATTGACCTCTCCAAGCGTGGCCCGCATAGTGCCGCTCCATGTCCATCGAGCTGACGCGCAACTTCTGCATCATTGCGCATATCGACCACGGGAAGACGACGCTTTCCGATCGACTGCTCGAGCGCACGGGCACGATTCAGGAGCGCGAACGGCAGGATCAATTGCTCGACTCGATGGACCTCGAACGCGAGCGCGGCATCACGATCAAGGCGCACCCGGTCGCGATGCGCTACACGGCGAAGGACGGCAAAGAGTATCGACTGAATTTGTCCGACACGCCCGGGCACGTCGACTTCGCGTATGAAGTTTCGCGGTCGCTCGCTGCGTGTGAGGGCGCATTGTTGATCGTCGACGCAGCGCAGGGCGTCGAAGCACAGACGGTGGCGAACGTTCACCTCGCGCACAAACAGGGCCTCACGATCGTGCCCGTGATCAACAAGATCGACCTTCCCTCGGCGCAGCCGGACGTCGTGATCGAGGAGCTCGAGAACATCCTCGCGATCCCGCGCGAGGAGGTGATCCTCGTGTCCGCCAAGG
>JACCTI010000128.1 GCA_013812515.1 Chthoniobacterales bacterium | reverse complement strand
TCGCTTTCTCCCGCTACCGGGTAGGCGCGAATGGCCTGCCGAACTACAACGCGCAAGTCTTCGTCTTCTTCATCATCACGGTCGCGGCGGCCGAGGTGGCGGTTGGCCTCGCGATTATTGTCGCACTTTATCGCGCGCGTCAGACCACGCACGTCGAGGACATCAGTGCATTAAAATTTTAGCCACCGATGAACACGGATTTTCAAGGATTAAGGAACGCTGGCGCCGCGCCCGCTGGCTTTCTCTTCATCCGTGTTTCATCCGTGTTTCTTCGTGGCGCGAAGAATCAGGAGAACTCAGATGTCTAGCCTTCTCCCCTGGTTTCTCCTGCTCCTTCCACTTTTTTCCGCGGCATTCATTGTCCTCGTCACGAACCGCTCGCCGACGATCAGCGCCTTTGTTTCCGTCGGCGCAGCGCTCATCAGCTTCGTCGGCAGCTGTCTAATCTTCGCTTCGCCGGATACGGCCGCGGTCCAATTCACCTGGATCGATCTCCGCCCACTCTTCTACGTCCCGCTCGGGCTGACGCTCGACCCCTTGAGCAAAACCATGCTCGTGCTCGTGACCGGCGTGGGCGCGCTTATCCATATCTATTCGTTAGGCTACATGCGCCACGATCCCGGTAAATCGCGCTACTTCGCGTCTCTCTCGCTCTTCATGTTCTCGATGCTTGGAATCGTGCTCGCGAACAACTTCGTCATGATCTTCATCTTCTGGGAGCTGGTCGGAGTTAGTTCCTATCTGCTCATCGGCCACTGGTTCGAGCGCGACAGTGCGGCCGATGCGGCCAACAAGGCATTCATCACCAATCGTCTCGGCGATTTCGGCTTCATGCTCGGCATCCTCATGATCTGGGCCGCCACAGGATCGGTCGTCTTCGGGGAAATAGCGGGCGAGATGGGAAAGATCACCGGCCATCCCGGCTACGTCACGGCCGCGGCGCTTCTGATTTTCTGCGGCGCCGTCGGGAAGTCAGCCCAGTTTCCACTGCACGTCTGGCTCCCCGATGCCATGGAAGGGCCGACGCCGATCTCCGCGTTGATCCACGCGGCGACGATGGTCGCGGCCGGCGTTTACATGCTCGTCCGGGTCGGGTTTCTCATTCAAGCCTCACCGGAAGCGCTCACCGTCATTGCCTGGATCGGCACGATCACGGCAGTCATGGCGGGTCTGATCGCAACGCAGCAGAACGACATCAAGCGCATCCTCGCCTACTCCACAGTCTCACAGCTCGGTTACATGATCATGGCGGTCGGTCTCGCCTCGGGTGAAGACGCGATGTTCCACCTCTTTACACACGCCTTCTTCAAAGCGCTTCTCTTCCTTGGGGCCGGGTCGATTATTATCATGCTGCACCACGAGCAGAACATCTGGCGGATGGGCGGGCTCGCCGGGAGACTCAAGATCACGTTCGTCACCTTTCTCGTCGCAACGCTCGCGCTGATCGGCTGCCCGCCATTCAGCGGCTTCTTCAGCAAAGACGCGATTCTGGCGCTCGCTTACGAGAAGAACATGCCGATCTTCATCCTCGCGCTCTTCACCGCTTTCCTGACCGCGTTCTACATGCTGCGTCTGGTCGTAGTCGTTTTCTTCGGGACGCCGCGGAGCGAACACGCGGAGCACGGCAAGGAATCACCGTTCGTCATGACCGGACCGCTCCTCGCTCTTGCTATTCCGTCATCGATCGCGGGCTTCGGTTTCTTCGCGAAGCTGTTCCTCAACGTTCCGCCTGCGCATGAAGGCAGCCACATTGTCCCGATCCTCGCGACTGCGGTGATGATCAGCGGCGTTCTCCTCGGCTTCATACTTTACCGGAATCGCGACGCCGATCCGATCGATCTCGCGCTGCTGCGCCGGCGGCTATATTTCGATGAAGTTTACGCATGGCTGATTCGCAGCACGCAGGAAGCGCTCGCCAGTTTCTCCGGGTTTTTTGATCGTTGGATCATTGATGCAGGTGCGGTCCGCGGCGCGAGCGGCGCGACGTGGGGGCTCGGCTCTCTGCTCCGGCTTTTCCAAGTCGGGAATCTGCAAGCCTACTCGTTTCTTTTCGGCCTCGGCATCATCGGGCTGATCTACTTCACCGTCTTCCGATGATCCTGCTCTTCATCGTATTTTGTCCGCTTCTCGCCGCGCTCGCGATCCTGGTTGGCGCACCGGCGCGACGCACCGCTCTGGCCGCCTCTGCGTTCACGCTCCTGGCGACAGCGGGTGCCGTGTTCCAATTCGACCAGGCGGCACAGGGTTTCATGTTCGTCAGCTCCCTGCCGATCAGCGCGGAGTGGCGGCTGAGTTTCATTTTGGGCCTGGATGGGTTGAGCCTCATCATGGTGCTGTTGACCGCGCTCGTGACGCTCGCCGCCGTCTGGTTCACCGGCGAAATCAAACGGCACGAGCACGCATTCTATGCCTGCCTTTTGTTCATCGCGGCGGGCGCGCTCGGGGCTTTCGCTTCGCTCGATCTGTTTTTTCTCTACGCCTTCCACGAGCTGGCCCTGATCCCGACTTTTCTCCTCATCGGAATCTGGGGCAGCGGCGATCGTCACGCCGCGGCTTGGAAAGTGACGATCTACCTGGCAACGGGCAGCTTCATCCTGCTGCTCGGCCTCATCCTTCTCTATCGCAGCGTGCCGGAAGCCGCGCGCAGTTTCGATCTGCGTGTCCTGCAAACCGCCGCCTCCGCCGGCCAGATTCCGGTTGAAGCGCAACGGCAGATTTACCTGCTGCTCTTAATTGGCTTTGGCATCCTCATTTCCCTCTTTCCGTTTCACACCTGGGCCCCGCAGGCCTACGCTGCTGCACCGGCGCCTGCCGCGATGTTGCACGCGGGCGTGCTGAAGAAATTCGGTCTCTACGGCCTACTCCGCATCGCCATTCCGATGCTGCCGGAAGGGGCGCGCCACTGGGCCTGGCTGCTCATCATCCTTTTGTTAGGCAACATCATTTACGTCGGCCTGGTCACGATCGCGCAGAAGCGGCTCGACTGGATGCTCGGCTACTCGAGCGTGATGCACATGGGCTACATTTTCCTGGGCATTGCGAGCGCCAATCTTCTCGGGATGAATGGTGCGGCGATCCTGATGTTCGCGCACGGCCTCTCCATTGCACTCCTCTTCGCGATTGCGGGTCAAGTGCGGGAACGCACTGGGACGCTGGTGCTAGCAGACCTTGGCGGGCTCGGTCGAGTCATGCCGGTGGGGGCGTTCGCCTTCGGCCTCGGTGCATTTGCATCCATTGGCCTGCCCGGCTTCGCCAACTTCAGCGCGGAAGTGATGGTGTTCTTCGGCGCCTTCCACAAAGGAGCCGATTTCGATCGCTTCCACATCTTTCAGATCGCAACGCTCCTCGCGCTCTGGGGGGTGGTCATTTCTGCCGTCTACATGCTGCGCGCTTATCGCGCCACGTTCATGGGCAGCATGCCGGAGCGCTGGCTTTCCGTCCCTGATCTCCGCCAACCGCTGCGCCTGCCAATTGCGCTGCTCGTCGTGGCGCTGCTCTGGCTGGGTTTCTTCCCGCAGACTTTCGTGCGGATGCTGGCGCCAAACTTCGGCGCCTACTTTTCGCAGAACCGATGATCACAGCACCGGCACTCGAGATCGCCGTGCTGGTTCTCGGTTTGGCGATACTGCTCGTGGAAGCGTTCGCGAAGGACCTCGACAAACGCACCCTTGCTCTAACCGGAATGATCGGGCTCGCCGGCGTGCTCGTTGCGACCTTCTTCCTTTCGCCCGGCACCGCTGCCACGGCCACTGGTTTCTGGTCGTTCTACACGGCAGATCCGCTCGCCATTTTCTTTAAACGGTTTGCACTCGTTACCACCATTCTCGTCCTGATTATGATGATCGACTACGCGCCCGTGGTGCGGCAGTCGATCCATGGTGCAACTCCTGAAGCAGGCTTGGGCGAATTCTTTGCGCTGCCGCTCTTCACCTGCTGCGGCTTGATGTGGATGGCGTCGGCGATCGATTTCGTCATGATCTTCGTCTCGCTCGAAGTCGTTACGATGTCGTTCTACGTGCTCGTCGCCTTCAATCGGCGCAATCCGGCGTCGCTCGAAGCTGGAGTGAAATATCTTATTCTCAGTGCGCTCTCGACCGGTTTTTTGGTTTACGGGATCACGTGGATTTTCGGCGTAACCGGTGAAACGAATCTCGAACGGATCGGTGCCGTTCTGCGCAGCGGTGGCCTTGAGCAGGGTCCTGTTCTTTTCGGAATCGCGCTTATTCTCGTGGCGCTCGGTTTCAAAATCGCCGCGGTGCCATTCCAGATCTGGGTGCCGGACGTGTATCAAGGCGCACCGACACCGGTGACCGCTTACCTTTCGGTTGGATCGAAGGCCGCCGGCTTTGTCGTGCTGCTGCGTGTCCTTGGCCCCTTTTTCATCCTGCCGCAGGTGCAACGCCTGCTGGTTGTCATCGCGGTGCTCACGTTGCTCTACGGCAATCTCGCCGCTCTCCCGCAAACAAACCTGAAGCGACTGCTCGCCTATTCCAGCATTGCGCATGCGGGATACCTTCTGGTCGGTGTGGTCTCGTTTTCCGGCTCAGCCGTCGCGTTCTATCTCGTCTCCTATTTGCTCATGACGACTCTGAGCTTCGCTGTCCTCGTCGTGGTCGCGAATCAAACCGGCGATCGGATGGAAGACTTTCATGGTCTCTCCCAGCGCTCGCCCTTTCTTTCTTTCGCCATGCTTGTCGCGATGGCTTCCCTCGCAGGGATCCCCTTCACTGCGGGATTTCTCGGAAAATTCTTCATCTTCGACGCGGCCATCCGACAGCATCAGATGACGCTGCTTGTGGTTGGTGTGATTACTGTGGCGTGCGGCTTTTACTATTACTTGAAAGTAATACGGGCGATGTACTGGGAGTCCGCTACGAATACTGCTTCGATTCCGCTGAGCGGCCTTTCGCGCGTGACAATGATTGCGCTCATGCTGGCGATCGTCGTCCTCGGCGTTTATCCGCAGCCTATTTTGGATGCGCTGTATCCGCGTCCGGTCGCGACCGCCACCACTCGTTAGACCGACTGATCACAAGAAGAGGGCGATTGCGCTGTCGCGCTCTGATTTGAGGGCTCACGTTTCTCCAACGTGTGGATTTGGTGCTGAAGTCTCAAGCGTGTCATCCCGAGCCGCAAAGACGGCGAGGGACTTCTCACAAGCGGGGGCTGACGTTCTGAGGCCGGAGAGTAATCCAAGCTGCTCGCGCGAGGTCCCTCGCCGTCTTCGCGACTCGGGATGACGTTCCCCTACGTGTGGCCAGATTCTAACGGAAACGAAGCCGGCCGCGCACGACCCTCAAACACGCCAACGTGTTCTCCTAACGCGAAAACCGGCAATCAACAGGCCGGCCGTCTTCAAAGATGGCGTGCGGCCCGATCAATCCGTTGTTCTCTTTCCTGCGTTCCTGCTTTGCTGATTCACCTTCTTCGTCACCCGATTAGAAGGCACCTCGCGACTCAATCGCTCAGCTCGACATTCCAGTAGGCGAGGTCAACAAAGTGACGCCAGCTTTCGTGGTGCTGCGCGGAAAACGTGACGTGCACGAAGGGCCGCCATTTCGGCCGTTTTGGTTTCCGGATCAGCGTCATGTGCGCGTCGTGCGGGAGGCGGTTCCCCTTGCGCGTGTTACACGGAATGCACGAGCAGACGACGTTTTCCCACGTCGTCAGGCCGCCTTTGTCGCGCGGCAAAACGTGATCCAGATTCAACTCACTTCGATCGAACACCTGCCCGCAGTACTGGCAGGTATTCTTGTCGCGTTCGAAGACATTGTGCCTGGTAAACTTCACTTCCTTCTTTGGCAGCCGGTCGAACATGAGGAGAACAATCACGCGCGGAATCCGGATCTTCCACGAGATCGTGGTGACCATCTCCTGTTCTGGCGTAATGACGGAAAAATCTCGCCAGCTCGCAAAATCGTGCGTCAGGAAATTGTTCTGTAGATCCGAGGAGACGACCTGCGCGTGGCCTTGATAAAGGAGCGTAAATGCGCGACGCGCGGAGCAGATATTGACCGCCTGCCAAAGGCGGTTCAGCACCAAAACCTGACTGTTCAGTAGCGTGTGCAGATCGTTACGACTGGCCGCCCCGTGTCTCGCTGCCGGCGGCGTTCCGCTCGAATTCGCGCGACCGTATCACCCGCGATTTTCATTGTCAATGCGAGGTACGCACGGTACCGCGGCTGCCCTTGGCGAAGTTACCCTGGATCCGTTTCTCATCATCCGGCGTCGCCCCGGCGGAATTGGCAAAGCCCTGCTCGCCCTCTCCGAGAAATTTCTTAAACAGATTCTTGTCGATCGCTTTCATGAACGCTTCGTGCGGCGAGGCAATTCCCTTTTGCAGTAACGCCCAAATGGCGTCGTCCATGAACTGCATCCCCTGCCCCTTCCCAGCGACAATCACGTCTTGCAGCTTCTGCGTCGCGCCTTCGCGAATGATCGCCGAGACCGCGGCATTCGCGATCAGAATCTCATTCACGGCCACGCGTCCGCTCCCATCCGCCTTCTTCAGGAGAAGTTGCGCGAGCACGCCCCGCAAGGAGTTCGCCAGCATGGTCCGCACTTGCGCCTGCTTGCTCGCCGGAAAGACGTCGATCATGCGATCGACTGTTTTGCGCGCGTTGTTCGTGTGCAGGGTTCCGAAAACCAGCAAGCCTGTTTCGGCCGCGGTTAACGCCAGCGAAATCGTTTCCAAATCGCGCATCTCGCCCACAAGCACGATGTCTGCATCTTCGCGCAGCGCCGCCTTCAAGCCTGCGGGGAACGAGATGGCGTTGCCCGGCACTTCCCGCTGCGTGATCACGCTGCGCTTGTTGTCATGCACAAATTCAATCGGCTCCTCGACCGTAACGATGTGCCGCGAATAATTCAGGTTGATGTAATCGATCAGCGCCGCCAGCGTCGTCGACTTGCCCGAGCCGGTCGGACCCGTCACGAGGACGAGGCCGCCACGCAACTGCCCAAATTCGCGCACGACCGATGGAATCCCGAGCTGCTCGAGCGACGCGATCTCGGTCGGGATGAGACGGAAAACGGCGCCATAGCCATTCGCCTGCTTTAGAAAGTTGCAGCGGAAGCGCGACTGGCGATCCATTTCGTACGCGAAATCGAGATCGCCCCGCTCCTCGAAAAGCGCCCAATTCTCCGGACCGGCGATCTCGCTCAACATGTAGGCCGCTTCTTCGCGCATCACCGCCTCCGCGCGAATCGAGGCGACGTCGCCGTGCTTGCGCATCTTCGGCGGCTGTCCTTCGCCGATGTGCAGATCGGACGCGCCCTGTTCGACGAGGACTTGGAAAAACGAATCGATGTAGGCCATCCGATTGACCGCGGATTACGCAGATAACGCGGATGGAAGCCTCATGTGCGGAAGTCTGCGGGGAAACTTGTGCGGGCTTGTTCTACAACGCGCTTCCATTCCAAACGCGCATTCTTGAAGTTCAAGAGCAATGCAGGCTCAAGCCCAGAAACGTTCAGGTAACCGAGCATCTGTGCCACGTGAGTCTCAGTGAAACACGAAACAACCTTGGGATTGACAATGATAGCACCGTCGACAATCAAGTCGGGCACAAGGTTGTCGATCAATTCTCCGCGATAATGGACAGGAAATGCCTGCTGCACTCCGACTGCGTGTCCTCGCCTGTGTAGCTCAATCACCATCGCGCGTTCGTAGATCTTTTCGTCAAGGCCAGGCCTCAGCGTATCAAGCACGTCCATTGCAATACCGATAATTGCGCCACTCAACTCCTCATGAACAATTCTTCCCATCCGCGCTATCCGCGTAATCCGCGATTCAAATTTTCTTCTGTACGTGCTGCCGCATCATCTGCTTCTGATCGGAGCGCGCATACGCTTCCTCGGCGTCGATAATGCCGCGGTCGTAGAGATCGATGAGAGCATCGTCCATCAACTGCATGCCCTGCTTCTTCCCGGTCTGAATAATGCCCGGCAGCATGTAGGTCTTCGCTTCTCGGATCACGTTCGCGACCGCCGGCGTGTTTGTGAGCGTCTCCAGCGCAAGCGCTCGACCAGTTCGATCCCTGCGCGGAACTAATTGCTGACTGATGATCCCACGCAACGATTCGCTTACCATGATCCGGATCTGCTCCTGTTGATCGACCGGGAAAACGTCGAGCAGACGATCCAAAGTGCGTGAGGCATTTCCCGTGTGGAGCGTACCCAACACAAGGTGACCCGTTTCGGATGCCGTGATCGCAAGTGAAATCGTCTCAAGATCACGCATTTCACCGATCATAATAACGTCCGGATCTTCCCGGAGCGCACCGCGCAGGGCTGCGCTGAAGGAACGGGTGTGCGTGTGCACTTCGCGTTGCGTGATGTGGCAGCCCTTCGGTTCGAAAATGTATTCGATCGGGTCTTCGAGCGTGATGATGTGCTCGTGTCGCTCGAGGTTCACTTGCTCAGCCAGCGAAGCCAGGGTTGTCGATTTGCCGCTGCCCACCGATCCCGTCACTAGAATCAAGCCGTTTTGGTAGCGCGTCAGCAACTTGAGATGCTCGGGTAAACCGAGCTGGTCCATCGTCTTCACCTTCGTGTTGATGATGCGAAAAACGAGGTCGATCCCGAGCCGTTGCCGCACCACACTCGTGCGAAACCGGCCAAAGTCCGTTGCGTAGGCAAAGTCCGCATCACCGCGCTGCGCGAGGTGCAACTTGTGAACGTCGGGCAGGAAGCCGTCGGCCAGCGCGGCCGTATCTTGCGCTGTCAAGCGAGGCGCGTTAGGCCAGATCGGTTGCAGCGTGCCTTGCAATCGCCAGATCGGCGGCGCGTT
>JACCTI010000124.1 GCA_013812515.1 Chthoniobacterales bacterium | reverse complement strand
TTGATGACGCCCTCGCTCTCGGGCGCGGTCGGATTCTCCGATCGACTTTCCCCAGGGAGCATCGCCGCTCTCGCCAGTTCAGACGAGGTCGCATTCCGGGCCGAGTTCCCGGATGGGCGGACACGCGCAAGCGACGCTCTCTATTGGAGAGGCATCGTGATGTGGGAAGGCGATGGCATGCGGTGGCGTGCTCCGCGGCGAACTATCGCTATTCCGTCTTCGGCCACGGACTCACCTGTTCATGAGGGAACCCGGCAAAGGATCACGATGCAGCCGCACGGCGAACACTGGATGTTTGCGCTCGATTGGCCTAACGGGGCGCCACGAGGGGCGACGTTGGCGGCCGGTAACTATCTTTCGAGCGACGGATGGATCCGGAAGGCTCGGCGCTACGAAGTTAGCTCGAGCGCGCGACTTCCCAAAACCGAGCTCAAGCCATTCGAACGCGAATTGTTGCTCAAGGTTCCCGACTCATTGAGTCCGCGGGTGCGAGAATTGGCGGCATCGTGGGTGGCCCCCAATCCTGATCCAAAATCGGTGGTCAGCAGTGCGTTGCGATTTTTCCGAAAGGGCTTCCGCTATTCTCTTTCGCCGGGGCCGTACACCAAAGATGCCCTGGACGAATTTCTCTTCGACCGTCGCGTTGGCTTTTGTGAGCACTACGCGGCGAGTTTTGCCACCCTAATGCGGCTCGCCGGGGTCCCGGCGCGGATCGTCGTCGGGTATCTGGGCGGTGAATACAACGCGGTCGGCGAGTTCTTTGTCGTGCGACAGTCCGACGCCCACGCGTGGTGCGAAGTCTGGCTGCCGGAGAGCGGCTGGACTCGAGTCGACCCGACGAGCGTTGTCGCGCCGGAGCGCATGAATTTCGGCATCGAATCGTTTCTGGAAAGTCGCGGCGCGTCGACGGAAACGAGCAACAGAACCTTCGCGACGCAACTCGCGTGGCAACCGATCTTCACCACGCTGCGCTTTGCCTGGCAGGCGCTCAACTACGCGTGGGACACGCGCGTGCTTAGCTTCGACGCGGAAGCGCAGAAAGCGTTTGCCGCCAGCCTGGACGTGGATCGCGTTCCGCGCCGGCCGCTGATGCTTTTCCCACTGTGCACCGCGGCGGCGATCGTCGCATTCTGGATCGGATGGGCACGTTTTCACCGCGCCTCCACCGCGGATCGCGTCAAAGCCTTGCACGAAAAGTTTTGCCGTAAAGCCGCTCGAAAAGGTGTGGTCCGCGCGCCGTGGGAAGGGCCATTGGATTTCGCCGAGCGCGCCGCTTCTTCCTTTCCGGGTCAAAGAGAAAGAGTTCGGCGCATTCGCGATGGCTATCTTGCGTTGCGCTATTCCGAACATCCTCCGTCGACGGCGTTCGCAAAGCTGGCTCAGGACGTCCGCGCGTTCGCCAGCAGGTTGCGCTGAGAGTTTCGCTCTGCGGCTGCTCCAGCCTATCGGAGTTTTGCGTCTTCAGTGAAAAACCGGTCGAGCTTCCCGTGTTCCGCGGCGTCGGCGAAGCCGCCGAATGTGCCGTGTTCCACCAGCTCCGTGGCTGCCCGGATCAATCCTCCCCAGGCCGCACGCGCGAGTGCACCACCAACGCTGACCCGCCTGACGCCGAGCGCGGCCGCATCACTCATCGTCAGGCCACCGGGCGAACTGATTAGCACGTTGAGCGGTTTCGGGGCCAGGGCCCGCACCAGCCTGACAATGTCTTCGCGCTCGCGAACTCCCGGCGCGTAGAGACAATCCGCTCCGGCATCAGCAAAGGCGCGCAGCCGTCGCGTGACCTCATCGAGGTCGGTCCGGCCGACAAGAAAGCATTCCGTCCGTGCGACGAGAATCGCATCGCCGATGGCAGAGCGCGCCGCTTCAATTCGACTGGTTGCATGGTGGATCTCGTAAAGCGGCCTCTCCTTATCTCCGGTGGAATCTTCGATCGAGAGCCCTGCAACTCCGGTTGCAACACAAAGCCGGACGTTTTCGGCGAGGCTGTCGAGATCATCGGCGTAACCATTCTCG
>JACCTI010000223.1 GCA_013812515.1 Chthoniobacterales bacterium | reverse complement strand
TCGAGCTAGGCCTGGCCGCCGCGTTGAAAGCCGGAATTGCGGCAGAGCGCATCCTAAATTTCATCCCGCTGCGCGAAATCAAAGAATGGGTCGGAAAACTTCGGACTCAGAACCCCCGGTCAAGAGGGAGCGGAGGCTGACCCCGCGTCTCGCCTTCGTTTGCGAGGGGCGCAGGACGTACCGAAGGTGCGCCGTGAGAAATGGAATCCAAGCGGCGTTGATTGGGGTTCTCATCTGTGCCCGCTCGACTATCGCTGAAGCTCAGCCGGAGCTTCTCTCACCGAACGGGCTTTATAGCCAGGCGGTGAACCAAAGCGCCCGCGCAGCCGAGCTCGAACGCCACGGCAAGAAACAAGACGCCATCGACGCCTACGAACTCGCGGGCCAGTTGAGCGAGGCGGCTCTCGCGGAGGCGAAAGAGCGCGGCTGGCTTACGGGCGATCGCCCGCCGGAAGTGAACTTCCGCGCGGCAACGTCCTATTTGCACGCGGGGAGATTGCTCGCTCACCTGCGACAGGAAGGGAGGCGCAAAGACGAAGATCTGAGCCGCGCCGTCGCGCATCTTGAGCAGGTCGAAAAGATCGAAACCGAGCGCGCTCAGCGAGCAAACGCCCCGATCAATCCGGAGGTGTGGCGGGTGCGCAATGCCGCTGGTTATGCGTCTTTCCTTCGCGGGGAATTAGCGCAGGCGCGGCTGCACTATCAGTCCGTTCTGCAGATGAACCCGACCTACGAGCCCGCCGGGCAGGCGATCGCCGCGATCAACAAACTCGAGCGGCAGGAAAACGAATTGTTTACGCCGCAAGGCCGGACCCTCCAGAAAGAAAAGACGCGTGAGGTTGTCAGAAATCTCATCAAAGCGCTGAAGCTGGCGCGAGACATCGTCACTTTGGGCGGGTAAGCAGGCGCTGCTCAGCCACACAGCGTCAGCTCCATGGAACGACGCCACGTTTGGCAGAGCGACGCTGATTGCCCGAGACCACACGACCGCTTGGCGAATTTGTTCGGGCTGAGTAAATGATCTGCGAAGAAGGGCATATCCCGCCGAAGTCTCTGCAGAGCCCGGCGCAGCCACGGGCGTTCGCGGAGTGGAGAGCGGGAAATTTCGCGGACCGTGAGGAAGCTGTGCTTTCATACCGGACCTTTGCGCATGCGGCTTAACGGCGCTGCTCATCCATTGCTCTTGTCTGCCCATTGATTGCCATTTCAGAGCGCACCTTGTTTGCTGATGGCGATGGATGGACGCATGTCGATGGTCACAAAATTGTGCGAAGAGTCGTTCCGCGTTTTCTTCGTCGTCGGAACGTTGCTCGGCGTAATCGCGGTGTCGCTCTGGCCCTTGTACTACGCGGGCTGGATCGCGTTCTATCCGGGAAGAGCGCATGCCCGATTGATGATCGAAGGGTTCATGGCGCCGTTTATCATCGGATTTCTGGGAACGGCGGGGCCGCGAATTACCTCGACGCCGCACTTCTCCGCGAGCGAGATTTTCGCGCTGCTGACCCTTACTCTCCTCGCTGCTGGTCTGCATTTCGGCGGCGCGGCGCGTGCGGGCGATGTGACGTTCGTCATCTTGATGCTCATGGTTGCATTTGCTCTGGGGAAGCGATTCCGCGCCCGCGAAGACTGGCCGCCACCGAACTTCGCGCTGGTCGCTCTCGGAATCCTGAACGCGTTGATCGGCGCCACCTTTCTCGCGGCTTTTGAAAACGCGGCCTACTCAGTCCCATATCGAGTCGGCGCAATGCTGCTCGAGCAAGAGTTCATTCTTTTTTCCGATTTTGGGAGGTCGCGCCGTTCCTGCTGCCGAGGCTCCTCGATGTGCCGCGCAGCGACGAACTTCCGGGAAGGTCGCGCCATGCCGGCCGGGTCGCTGCCACGGGCAACCTTCGCTGCCGCCATCGGTCTTACGATCGACAGCACGTTCATCCTGGAAGCGTGGGGCTTAACCAGCTTTGCAGCGTGGCTGCGCGTGGGATTGGTCATGATCCTCGCCGGCTTCATCGCAGAGGCCCTTTTGCCGCTAGTACGTGTCTCCGCGCGTCGTTTTCGGGATAGCGGTGTTTTCGCAATTCGGATCCGATGGGTCGGTGCGCCGCTTCCTCATCACGTCGCTTCGCCCCACATCGGGTCGTTCAATGGCGCCTGAGTTGGCAACGCCGGAGTCGAGTTTACAGTTGCTATCTTGATCCGCATCAAGACGCACGGCGATGTCGATTGAGCGAGTCCACTGCGTTTCGAGAGTGGGGGAAAGCTTCGCAGCAACATGAAAGATCACGTTTTCACCCTCGGCCTCGAGGAAGAATTCCAGATCATCGATCCCGAAACACGCGAGCTGCGTTCGCACATCCAGCAGATTCTCGACGATGGGAAG
>JACCTI010000080.1 GCA_013812515.1 Chthoniobacterales bacterium | reverse complement strand
GCGCGAGTTCATTGAGTGAACTTCGCCATGTCACACGATCGCGAAACGCTGCGAGCGCGGCGCTCTGCCGGTGGCGTAACACATCGAACGGCTCCACGATCGTGTAGCGCAGGGCGGCGGAGAATTCAGCATGATGCCGTTGCGCGGCTTCCAGAACGTCCCGTGCGAACTCGCCTTCATGGGCGCCCTGTTCGACGAGCGTGAACTCATTAGGTCGACCGAGCACTTCCCATATCTCGGAAAATTGCGCGGCGAGCAGGCGCCCGAAGAGCGGCCCGACGCTGACATTCGTGAAGTAATCGCCTCCTCGGCCGAGCGCGGCGCGCCCGGAGCTGTAGTAGCCATGCGCCGGATGATAGAGCGCCTGGTCCATGAAGACCGCGAAAGGGATAGGACCGGCGCGACGAATCTCTTCGCGGAGAAGCTCGATCAGATTGGGGTCACCCGTCAGCAAACCGGAACGTCCCGCGGACAACCTCCAACGTCCAACGCTGCAGGGGGCGGCGCTGAGGCTCCTCCGTCGCGTTTTGCCGTTTGGATTTTCGGGCAAGATGCACCTAAGTTGCGCGCAGACGTTGATCAGTCTTCTCGCGCCGCTCGCTTCGCATGTCTGTCTCTTTTTCACCACGTCGACGCTACGTCGATGAATACGAGCCGCCTTGGTACACGAAGCCGGCGTTCTATGTCCCGGCGGCGATTGTCGGCGCGCTCCTGATCGCGCTCGTTATCTACTGCGTCATCCTTCTCACAGATCTCAGCCGCGAGGCGGATGCGTTTGATTTGAAGCAGCTCGACCAGATGGAATCAGCGAGCGTAATCGTCGATCGGAACGACAAAATTTTTGGCCAGATTTACGTCGAGAACCGCGACACGATTCCCTACGAGCAGCTCCCGCGTGATCTCGTCAACGCGGTGGTTGCAATCGAGGACAGTAAGTTCTACCAGCACAAGGGCTACGATTTCTTCGGCATTGTGCGCGCAGCCCTCGCGAACTTCACCGCGGGTCATGTGACGCAAGGCGCGAGCACCGTGACGCAGCAGCTGGCGCGCAACACGTACTCCCTGAAAGAGCGGACGTTCCGTCGCAAGCTGGTGGAGATTTTCCTGGCCCGCCGCATCGAAGAACGGCTCGGCAAGCAGAAGATCATGGAGCTCTACCTCAACCGGATTTACTTCGGCGGCGGGCTCTACGGTGCGGAAGCGGCGGCGCGCGGTTACTTCGGTAGACCGGCCCATGAAATGACGTTAACGGAATGCGCGACGCTGGCCGGCTTGATTAAAAGCCCGAACCGACTCTCGCCCTGGACGGACAAGGAAGCGTCGCGTGAATCCCGCAACGTGGTGCTGGGCCGCATGCGCGAGCTAGGGTTCATCACGCGGGAAAAAGCCGCCACCGCGCAAGGCGAAGAAGTCGTGATCGGCAGCCGCCAAAGTGCACAGGGTCAGACGTACGCGGTCGAGTACATCCGCCAGCAGGTCATCGCAGCGGTCGGTTGGGACCGGGCGATGAATGAAGGTTTCCGGATTCGCACCACGATCGATTCTGATTTGCAGAAGGTGGCGGAGGATTCCCTCAAGGCGAACCTCGACCGGATCGAGCAGGTTCCTGATTACAAACACGAGACCTATGAATCGTATGCGACACGTTTCCGGACCGCGAAGAAAGCTGGCACGACCAGCCAATTACCCGCCCCGGAGTATCTGCAGGGCGCGGTGATCGCGCTCGATAATCAGACCGGCGGAATTCTGGCGCTCGTCGGTGGACGCGATTTCGAGCACAACCAATTCGATCGCGCTTTGCAGTCGCGCCGGCCGGCTGGCACCGCGATGACGCCGTTCGTGTTTGCCGCAGCTTTCGAGAAAGGGCTCTTCCCCGGAACGGTCGTGGATGACTCCGCGCTCGATAATCGCGCGGTCATGATTGGCGGCACGACTGGAATTCTGGGCGAATGGGGACCGGAGAATCCGGAGAACCGCTACGAAGGACCGATCACGGCGCGGCAGGCGCTCGCGAAATCGAAAAACGGCGCCACGGTCCGGGTTGGGATGCGGGCCGGAGTGGATGCGGTCCTCCAGCTCTGCAAAGCCGGCGGGATCAAGTCGCCGCTTCGTCCTTATCCGGCCACGTTCCTGGGCAGCAGCGAGATCACGCTCGCCGAACTCGCGCTTGCATACACCAGCTTTCCGAATGGCGGCTGGCGACCGGACGGGTCCTTCGTTCTCGAACGGATCGAGGAGAAGAATGGGAACGTTGTGTGGCAGTCGGCGGGCCAGCACAGGCGCGAAACCGTCATGAAACCGGAGAGCGCGTATGAGGTGCATTCGTGTCTGGTTGATGCGCTCGAGACAGGCACTGGCTCCGACGCACGACGGAAGCTTGGTCTTCAGCAATTCCCCGCGGCAGGGAAAACCGGCACCGCCTATGATTTCACCGAGGCGCTCTTCGCCGGCTACGACAGCGCCATCACGGTCGCGGTGCGCGCGGGATTCGATAAGCCACAGAAGATTTATCGGGGCGCGTTTGGCCGCGAAGTTGCGCTGCCCGTCTGGGTGGATGTGATGAACGCCTCGGTCGGGAAATACGCGGCGCGTGAAATTTCCAAACCCGCTGCGATGCAAAGCGCGGAGATTTGTTCGAAGTCCGGATTGCTCGCCACCGACAAGTGTCCGTCGACGACGATCTATCGCGAACTCGTCACCAAAGAGCAGATGCCAGGCGATCCGTGCAGCGTGCATGGTGATCCGCGCGCTCGAATTGTGCGCGATCTTCCGGATGCTGGTGTGCCGCGGGCGGCGCTCGCGGTGGATACGGCGCAGGTAAAACCGGTCGCAGTCAAAGGCCCGACGCTCCTGGCAGAGAACGACCCATACAACGCGGTCAAGTCCACGGCCAAACCTCCTGCGCCCCCCGAGGAAACGAAGCTCGCGATCGCGGCGGCGCAGCCCCAGGAAGTTGCGCCCCAAGAGGAGCCGATCTTGCGCGCGTTACCGGTCCTGCCGGAGGAGAGAGTGCCGCGCGAGCGCGAGGAGGTGCGACGGGCGGAGCCGGTGCTTCGCGCACAACCGGTGAACCCGCGCGATGCCTTCCGCAGCCAGCCGATGCCGCAACTGCGCCTGCGACCACAGCCGCGGCCGACGCCAGAAGAAGACCAGTCCGGCGACTAACGAATGAGGGCGCAGGATGACGGCGCTTTCCGGCTCAACGTGCTGAACCCGGGCGGCCGCGATCCGGAGCAACATTTCGGGAGGACAAGCGGTGAGAACGGCGCGCATGCGCCGGTTAATTTCCACGCCTACGCAGCTTGCACCGGCGGAAGTTTCCTTCGCCACACGACGCGCGCGCTTTCATCGAAAATGCCCGCTTTGGTTTTATTGCGCGGTGGCTTCCGGGATTCGGAGGAGGCGGTAAACGTATTGAAGGACGCCGGCATCCCCGTGGCCGTTTCCTTGAAAGAAACCGGCCTGCATCAGATTGCTGATCAATTGCGTGATCGCGCAAAGCTCCAGCGCTTCCTTCGGATTGTGGCGAGAGCCGACGGTTGTCTGGCACCAACACCGGAAGCGGCAGACATTTATCGCGCGCTTCGGCGGGATGATGAAAGCGTCGCTTACCTCCCGACGCCCTATCCGCTGCATGACGAGCACTGGGATTGGTCGCGGCCGATCGAGGAACGGCGCGGGATTCTGATCGGCACGCGCGAATGGAATGTTCCTTCCCGCAATCATCTCGCGGCATTACTCGCCGCACGCCAGGTCAGTGAAACGACGGGGCAAACCGTGACGGTTTACGACTTCGCTGGCCGGAGCGGAGCACGATTGCTGAGCGAGCTTGGCTTCAGGCCCGGCAGTCTGACCGTGCTCACGAAGCGCACCGCATACGCGGATCACCTGCGAGTCGTGGCTCAGCACAGACTCGTTTTCCAGTTGGACTCGAGTTTCGTTCCGGGGCAAGTGGCGGGCGATGCGTTGCTCTGTCGCGTGCCGTGCGTGGGCGGGAACGGCGCGCTCGAGCGCGAAGGATTCCCGCAACTCTGCGGCGTGAGCCGTTCCATCGCGGAAGTCACCGGGATCGCGGAACGGTTGCTGCGCGACGAGGCACTCTATCGCCAGGCCGTTTCCGATTCACAAGAGCGGGCGGGCGAGCGTCTTTCCTTCAGCAACGTCGCAGCGCACTTGCAAATTTTCTTTCAGCGCCTCGCAGCCAGAGCTTCGAAGTAGCAATCCTCGAGCTGCCGCACTTGCGCACGCTGCTCGAATTTTTCCGCGACGGCCGCCGCGCCATTCTTCGCGAGCGACCCGAGAAACTCCGGCTTTTCCGCGGCTTCCATCAACTCGCGGGCCAGCGCGCCAGCATCGCCTTCCCCGACCAGCACGCCGCTGACTCCGTTCTCGATCGCTTCCGGAATACCACCGTGCGTGGTGGCGAAAACCGGCAGGCCGCTGGCCATCGCTTCGAGCATGGAGTTCGGAACACCTTCCTGATTTCCATCCGCCCCGGTTTCGCTCGGGTGCAGGAACATGTGCGAACGGAGGAAGAAATCGTGCAGCTCCCTTTGCGAAACGAAACCGGTGAATTTGACGTGGTTCGCGACACCCAGCTCCCGCGCCTCCTCACGCAGCGCGTCCAGCAGTGGGCCTTCGCCAGCGATGGTGAACTGCGCGTCGGGAAACCGGCGGGCAAATTTCGCAAAGGCGCGCAAGCTTGTCCGCAGCCCTTTCTTCTCGACCAGGCGACCCGCTTGCAGCAACTGCCAGCTTCCATCGTCTGGCCAGGTGCGCGCATAAAATGGCACCTGGTCGAGCGGGATGCCGGTTCTCTGAATTCGAATTTTGCTCGCGGGGCATCCCAGCCTAACGAGTGCTTCGCGGAGCGACTCCGAACGGACGAGCACCAGCCGCACGGCCTCCAGCATCCTCAACGTCGCGGCGCGATATGCTGCCTTCTCGAGATCGACCTTCACGTCCGCGCCGTGAAAGGAGACGAAGCTCGGGCCGTTCCACCGTTCGAGGAGCGGAAGCAAATGCACGGCGATGTGACCGAAATAAACGTGGAGCAGGTCGGCGCGTTGCCGTTCCATCACGCGCAGCAAGCGATCGGTTTCGGCTCGGCAAATCTTCCACGGCACATGGCGCAATTGCCGGAACCAGATGCGGCGAATGAAATGCATCGCCGGTTTCGGGACTAGAGTCAGGTCAGCGAAAGGATAACGTTCAGCCTCCTCACGTTTTCGCGTGATCACGACCGGACGAACGCGTTCTAGCGCGGTGATCTGCCGATAAATGTGCAGCATCTCCGGCTTCAAAAACGTCGCACAATAACACGCGACCACCGGTTTCTGTGTCGGCTGGTTCACCAGCTCAGGGTGGGGACGGCGCGCTGCGCCGTCCAACGCGCGTGGCTGGTCTTCCGCTCACTAATGCCCGCGGTATGGCCATGCTGCTAGGACGCCGTGCGGCGTTCCTACCAGCGAATCCCAGCCAAAATAATACCGGTGATCCGTGACGGATTGTTCGGATCGTACGTCACCGTGTCGTCCACGGACGCACGGTATTTTTCCGGTGCGCCCGGGTTCAGCATCTGAATGGGATTGCCGCGGGCGGCTCGCGGAAGAGCGCCTGCAACGGGGCGTCCCGAAACCGGAGCGGGCGGGCGTCGTGTCTCCTGCTGCCGCTTATCGGGGCCCACTCCAGTGGTGAAGGTCTGTGCTCCGGCAGTGGCAAGTCCGGCAGCTGCGATCGCGAAACCGACGAAGAGAAGCTTTTTCATATGTAGTCCTCGGCCATGGAGCGCGATGCTAATTCTTGCTGCCTGCTACGCTCCGGCAGAGCATTATCGTCAAATGCAGTATCTTGAAAAGGCGAAACGCGTCCTCGAGATCGAAATCTTTGAGCTGCAACGCCTGCGCGACCGGCTCAACGATGCCTTCACGCGTGCGGTCACGATGATCAAGGAAGCGGTCGAGGCGCGCGGGAAAGTGGTCGTGCTCGGGGTTGGGAAATCGGGGCACGTCGGTGCGAAGATCGCCGCCACGCTGACCAGCACCGGGTCGCCCGCGGTGGTGCTCGATTCATCCAATGCGCTGCACGGCGATCTCGGCATGGTCGCAGATGGCGATGTCGTGCTGGCTTTAAGTGCGAGCGGCGAGACGGAAGAGTTACTCCGTATTCTTCCGGCGCTAACGCGTTTCCAGGTGCGAATCATCGCCCTCTGCGGCGATCCGAAATCAACGCTTGCGCAAAACTGCGATGTGCTCCTCGACGTGAACATCGAGCAGGAAGCTTGTCCGCTAAATCTCGCGCCGACTTCGAGCACGACGGTCATGCTCGCGCTCGGCGATGCGCTCGCCATGGTCTTGCTCGAGGCGCGCGGATTTCAGAAAGAAGATTTCGCGCGCTTCCATCCCGGCGGGATGATCGGCCGCAGTCTGCTGACGCGTGTCCATCAGATCATGCGACCGCGCATTTACATGGCGCTAGTGAACTCTGATGCCTCTGTGCGCGTCGCGCTCAAGGTAATGACGGACGTGCGTGCAGGCGCGGCCGTGATCGCCGATGGCGACGGAAGACTTCTCGGCATCTTCACGCACGGAGATTTCGTGCGTCATTTCCAAACGGACCCGCGCATCGGCGAGCGTTTAGT
>JACCTI010000061.1 GCA_013812515.1 Chthoniobacterales bacterium | reverse complement strand
ACTTTCGAGTTTTTCGGATCGAGCGCGATCGCGCCGATTGATTGCACCGGCTGCTCATCGAAGATCGCCTTGAACGTCGTGCCGCCGTCTTCGGAACGCCAAACGCCGCCGCTCGCCGCGCCGACGAACAGCTTGATCTTGCCATTAGGCTCGTGGCTGCCGGCGATCGCCGCGATGCGGCCACTCATCGCGGCGGAGCCGATGTTCCGCGCACCGAGCCCGGACACAGTCGAGGAGTTATACGGAGCCTGCTGGGCGTGAGCCAGGCCGGTGATGAGAAACACGGAAGCAGTGACGAAATAGGAGAAGCGCATCGGATGTTTCAGGAAAGCTACTTGGAAGCAGGGGTCGGAAATTTGAACGGCGTCTCATCGAGCGGGACGTTCCCCTCCGCCTTATCGAGGATGATCTTCTGCTTGTCCGCCGCGCCTTTGTTGCCGGACTCGATCGAGAACGGAACGAAGACACCATTGATCTTTTCGTAGTCGCTCAGGTCGGTCTCAATCTCGACCTGCGCGCCATGTTCGAGCCGCTGACTCAGGATTCGAATCTCGAGGAAATGCTCCGGATCGAGATAGACATAATTCACGTCGCCGTTCTTCCGCGTGACCTTGAGCTTGTGCGCTTGCGTGCCGTCGACGTCTTCCGTGCCGAGATAATCAACCGTGCTCCCTTTTTCTTTCCAATCGATTAGCGGACCGTCGACCTCCGCATCTTCGATCAGCGACTTCAGGTCGTCGGCTGACATTTTCTCCGGGTCTTTGCGGCCTTGGAATGGAGAGATCTTCCAGCCTTCGGTTCCGTCGTAAGCCTGCACGATGGTCATACCCTGAAGCGTATATTCATTGCGCACTGCGCTGGGACGTTTCTTCGTCTGCGCAAAGGCGAACTCCATCTTGCCTTCATTCACCAGCATCTTGCCGGTCAACTTTAGCGACTGCAGCGCGTGCAACGCCTCGGCGCCGCCTTTCGCTTCCGTGTTCTTGGCGATCAACTGGTCGACCATCATCTGTTTGGATTCCTGCGCGTGTGCGAGCGGTGCGAGGAGTGCAGCGGCCGTGATGATGATGGTGAGCGATGATTTCATATGGGATCGGATAAGAGTGCGAACCTGCGACTGACCAGAGACAAAGACAAGCGTGTCTGTGTTCAAGCCAAGTCAGATCGCAGGGTATGTGCCACATCGCGTTCATCGCCTTCAAGTCCTTTCTGCGGCATGCCTTGCACGGAACCGCTCGTTAGGCGGATCGCTTTCTTTGTCGCGCAAGTGGGACGCACGCGTTCCAAACGCGGGACGCGCGAGCCATAGAGAGATCAAGATTGCGCGTCGCCGTCAGCTCAGCCTGGCGCTGTATGCTTCGTCTTGCGCGAGCGCGGCCTGCGCCTGCGCCAGAGCCGCTTGCAATGGATGTGGATCAATCTGGAAAAGGAGGTCACCCTTCTTCACCGCCGTGCCCCCTTGTAATTTTGGGACGTGACATAGCCTTGCAGCGCGCTTGAATGCTCGCATTCACGGAGCCATCAAGCGTGCTGACAAATTCGTCGAGGATTGGCACATCCTCCTGCTTCACATCTGTGACCAGAACTTCCGTCGGCGGAGCCTGCGAAGCCGCCGGCTTCCGCGAGCACGCGGCAGCGAAGCAAAGAAGCCCCCAAACCGCGACGTGAGCACCCTTTCGCAGGAAGCTCAAGATGCGTGCTTCATCGGACAGGGACATGCTGGATAGACGCAATTCAAATCCGTCGCGGAGGCCACGGGAAACAATTCTCCAACTGCTCAGCAGAAAAAGATTGAAGAGCAGCGGTTTTTCCGGTCACCCTGCGGCATTCCCCTAACGAATATGCACAACACAGAATCTAAACTTAAATTCCTCCAGGCGGCTCTAGCAGTCGCGCTGGCAATGTCTCTCATGACCTCGGACGCACTCGCACAAGATGCGGTCGCGCCGAGTCCAACTGCGCCTCCCACCGGAGCCACCTCCGATGCCCCGGCCCAGCCGGGCAGAGACGAGAACGGCAACATCGTTCCCGCTCCCGGCGGAGAAGCCACTACCGACCGTGTCTTCGTGACAGGATCGAGTATTCCGACCGCGGCGGAAGTTGGACCGAACCCCGTCCTCAACATCAACCGCGACCTGATCAACAAATCAGGTGAGCGCAATACCGAAGAACTCCTCCGCAATCTGCCCGTCGCCAATGCCAACGGCGTGCCGGTTTCGAACAACGAGAACGGCTCCAACACCGCCGTCGGCGCAGCGACGAT
>JACCTI010000043.1 GCA_013812515.1 Chthoniobacterales bacterium | reverse complement strand
ATGTCGCAGGAAATCTGGGAGCGCACGCACCTAGCGTGCTGCCGATGGTGCCTCTCGCTACCGCGAACTTTGTTGCCGCTCGGTCACACCTTTCTCGTGAGCCGATATTAATACGACATGAATATGCCACCTGGTCTGCGCAAGTTCGCACTCCTCACACACATCACCTTCTCGGTCGGGTGGTTCGGTGCAGTTGTTCCTTATCTGGCTCTCGCGATTGCCGGTCTGGTCAGTCGCAATCCTCAGATGGTGCGCGCCTCCTATCTTTCGATGGAATCGATTGGTTGGTTCGTCATTGTGCCATTCAGCCTCGCCGCGCTGGCCACCGGGCTTGTCCAGTCGTTAGGGACGCAGTGGGGCTTGTTTCGACACTGGTGGATCGTGATAAAATTTCTGCTCACGATCGTTGCCACGATCGTCTTGCTCCGGCACATGGAGGTCGTAGGCAGCGTGGCCCGCATAGCAGCGGAGACGACCACCTTCGACTCAGTTTTCCGTACGCAGCAGGTCCAACTCTTGTTGCACCCGACTGGCGGTCTCCTGGTCCTGCTCGCGGCCATGACCCTCTCGGTGTTCAAACCGTGGGGCGTGACTCCGTACGGCCGTCGTCGATCCTCGCAGCCTGACACGCCTTCCTGTGTCGCCGCTGGCGTCATCGCGGTGCGCGAGTCGGTCGTCCAGACCAGAACACCACGCTGGCCAAGACTGGTAAAAATTCACGCGATTCATGCCATCGCCCTCCTCCTGCTGTTTGTCGTGATCCTGCACCTCTCGGGCAGCGGGATCCCACCTCACTGAACGATGCGCGCGCTGATCGCCGGGATTGGCTACATCAACTTGCGCGATAGCTCGGTGGGTCCGGTTGCCATCGCGGAGTTAAAGAAGGAGTCGTGGCCGTCAGAGGTCAGCGTGGAAGATCTAAGCTATGGCCCGATCGCCGTCTTCCACAACTTAACTGATGCGTCGCCGCGTTACGACCGACTGATCCTGATCACCGCCGCGGATTTTGGTGCGACCCCGCCGGCGCTTCGATGGAGCCGATGGCACGCGCCGTTACCTGAGAGCTCAGAAGTGCAAAGGCGAATCGAGGAAGCGCTTTCGGGCGTGATCGACTGGAAGAACCTGCTCGTTGTCCTGCAACAATTCGAGGCGCTACCTGCGGAAGTTTTGGTCATCGCGGTTCAACCGGTGGAAACGACATTCGGAATGGAATTTAGCCCGGGCGTCTTAGCATTGATGCCGGAAGTGCTACGACTGGCGCGTGAGCTCGCCACGAGCGAAATGACAGCCACAGCACATGTCTGACACGGAACCGGCGGGAATTGAAGAAGTCGAGGAGGACGCTGCGCGCATTGCGGAGCTGGTGAAACACTTCGAGGAATCGAAGGATTGGGAGACGCAGGAGAAGGTCTTCGAGCTGCTCGAACGCATCGACCACATGCACCGAATCTGCGTCTGGAGAATTTATCAGGTCACGACGGAACTCGGAGGGACGGGTTTGATGGACCGAATACGGCAAGACCCTGTCATCAAGACGCTCTTCGTTCTCTATGACCTCATCTCGCCGGACTCTCCGCACGGGCCGGTTCAGCGCGAGCCGGAGCTGTAGATCATGCGCGTCTTGATTGCTGGAGTCGGGAATGTGCTGCGGGGCGACGACGGTTTTGGCATCGAAGTGCTCCAGCGGCTGCAACGCGAACCTCCTGCGGAAGGCGTGCAGTTTTTCGAAAGTGGAATCGCCGGAATCTCACTCGTCCAGGAGTTGATGGACGGCTACGATGCGCTCGTGATCATTGATGCGCTTGATCGGGGAGCGGAGCCGGGGCGCGTTTTCGTGTTGCAACCGGATCAAGCTTCGCTGTCAACAAAACGCATGCAGAACGAATCGACCGATCTTCACCAGGCAGATCCCGAAGCAGTGTTGCAAATGGCACATGCAATGAAGGTTCTCCCGGAGCGCATTTGGATTGTCGGATGTCAGGCCGTCGGATGCGATGATCTCGGCGCGCCGTTGAGTGAGGCAGTCGCGAACGCGGTGCCGACCGCAGTGCAGCGCGTGCGCGAAATCGTCGCCGGTCTAACGAGCGAAAGGATTTGTCATGCCGCCACCTGACGAAGGCGATTCGCTGAACGAGCAACTCGCCGCGCGCGACGAGATCCTTCAAGTCATGTACTGGCTGCGCGGCGAAGAGCTGGCCAAAGATGTCGCGGCGAATGATCTCACGCGCTGGATGACGGTTGACGCGATGCGCATCCATTCACTCCTGGTCGAGCTGGCGGAAGCGAGGCTGGTCGAGCCCGTGACCGCCGCGGAGAGTAGCGCCGCGCGTTTCCGGCTTACGGAATCCGGCATAAAGGAAGGCGGGCGCCGCTTCGCGGACGAATTTGCGGATTTAACCAAGCCCGGTCATTTCGAATGCGCTGATCCGCACTGTGAATGCAAGCTCACCGGCAATCCCGCCGATTGCGCCCATCAACATTGATGATGCGAAAAGCATTACTTCTCCCACTCC
>JACCTI010000021.1 GCA_013812515.1 Chthoniobacterales bacterium | reverse complement strand
AGCGTCCGTGCGCGAGATGGCGCGGTGGACTGGAGACGAGGAGGGCTACGCTTCGATGGCTCGCCTCCACATTGCAAATCTGGAGAAAGCTCTGCAGTCCGATCGAGAACGCTTCAAGAGACGGGCTGATGCTTTGCCGGCGAAGATCGCCACCGCCTAAACTGTGCGCGCGCGATTCTGCTCGCTCCTTGCGGTGGTCTTCGTTGCGAGCACGGGAGACGCGGCCGCGGAAAAAGCGATCTGGATCGACACCGATCCCTCGATCGGGCCGCCGTGGCGGGAAGTCGACGACGCGTATGCTCTGATCATTGCGTTTCACTCGCCCGAGCTGCGCATTGTGGGGATCAGCACTACCTACGGCAACGTCGGCGTGCGCCGCGCGACCGCAGTGGCGCGTGATCTCAGACGGCGTTTTCTCCCGAAGCCGGTGGAGGTTTTCGCCGGAACCGGGTCGCGGCGCGATATCGCTCAAGCAACGGTCGCGACGAAAGCATTAGCTGACGCACTGCGAAAAGAGCGGCTCACCTACATCGCGCTGGGACCGCTCACGAACCTGGCGAGCTTCCTCCGTTTGCATCCCGCGCTCGCGCGACAGATCGAGCGCGTCGTATTCGTCGGAGGTCGCTCGCCGGGAAGACGACTAGCCTTGGGGCCTAACGAGAGATTGCACATCCATGACGCGAATGTCGTCAAAGATCCGGCGGCGGTTCGGCTCGTTCTGCAATCCGGAATTCCGCTGACACTTGCACCCGTGGAGACCTCCTCGCGTTTGCTGCTGAACGCGGACGATCTTCGCGCAATCAGCAGGAAAAGCACCGCGGGGGAGTTCTTGGCCCGGCGGAGCCAGGGCTGGTTGTGGTTTTGGACGAAATTTATCCACGAGGATGGCGGTCCAATTTTCGATGTGCTTGCGGTCCTTTCGCAGCTTGCACCGGAGCTTGTCCGGATGGAACGCCGGTTCGCGTATGTCGATGATGCCGGTAACCTGATCGCCTCGCGTGCACGGAAAACAGGCGCGCGCCGCGTGCACTTCTGCACGGCAGTGACGGCCGACGCCAAACGTCTCCTGCTGCCAAGGCTGCAAGCTCCACCAGCCGACCCATGACCGCAGATGCTGACCGACTTCGGCGTGCTACTGTGACGCCGCTTTGAAAAATTCAGCTGCTGATCACGCTGCGAACTGCGAGGGGCGGCTCGTGGGTGTCGCGCCGCGATGGAAACTGCACGCCGGTGTTACACTGATCGAGCCCGGCGCCAAGTTCAGCCTCATAGAAATCGCTCCCGATGCGAAAGGCGCCGCGTCAAAAGATAAGGCCGCGAAGCAGATAAAGAAGCTGCGCGAGCAACTCGCCGGCTTGCAGGAGGCGCTTTATGCGGAGCACCGCCGCAGCCTTCTCATCGTCATGCAGGCAATGGACACAGGCGGCAAGGACGGAGCGATCAAGAACCTGTGCGGCGGGCTCGATCCGAACGGCCTGCAGCTAACGAATTTCAAATACCCGACGCCGGAAGAATGGGACCACGATTTTCTCTGGCGCGTGCACCACGCTGTGCCAGGCAAGGGTGTGGTCGGAATCTGGAATCGTTCGCACTATGAAGATGTGCTCGTCCCGCGCGTGCATAAGCAGATTAGCGAAGCGGTCTGGCGCGAACGTTGTGAGGACATTAATGCCTTCGAGCGGCTCCTGACTCGCAACGGCGTGACGATCCTGAAGTTCTTCCTCCACATTTCCAAAGACGAACAGAAGGGGCGGCTCCAGGCGCGTCTGAATGACGTAAAAAAGCTTTGGAAATTTAATCCCGCCGACCTGAAAGAGCGTGCGCTCTGGGATGAATACCGGCGCGCCTACGAGGCCGTCGTTCAGCAATGCGCGAGTGACGATGCGCCGTGGCACATCGTCTCGGCGAACCACAAATGGTCGCGCAATCTGGTTATGCTGGAGACGGTGGTGGCGAGGCTCGAGCAGATGAAGCCGCAATATCCAGCGGCGGACTTCGACCCGAAGAGCATCAAGATCGAGTAGCGGTTCCGAGACCGGAGCGGTCCACCCCGGAGAAACACACCGGCGCTCGCGTTACGAAACGATGTTCCACTTTGGAGTGGTCGTGCCCGGAGCGGTTTCCCATAAACGGCAACCGCCGAGGTATGCGTTGCGATTTGCGCCCAGCGCGAAGCCTTCCGGCAACTTGCCGAGCAGCTTCGCATTGCCGCCGCCGAGAACAACGTAGTCCGCGATGAAGGCGAGCTTCAAACGCGTGACAGCCGCATCCACCTCCTTTAACCACGTCTTACGGCCAAGTCGCTGCAAGCCGCGCTTGCTGATGGCATCTTCAATCATCCCACCATTGCCGTATGGAAGATCGCCCAGCTCGAGCGGCAGAACGTTTCTCGCCCAAAGCAGAGCCGAGCCCAGCCCGGTGCCGAGCCCGAGGAAAAGCATTCTGCCGCCGTGGTAGCTGCCGAGAGCCTGCATCGCGGCATCATTAATCACGCGGACCGGTGCGCCTAACGAGCGCTTAAAATCCCATCCCACCCAGCCTTTCGCGAGATGCTTCGGGTCTTTCATGATCTTCCCGTTTTTCAACGGCGACGGAAATCCGAGCGAGACTCGGTCGAAATCCCAATCCGAAGTCGCCTCGCGAATTTCGGCGACGAGCTGCTTCGGGCTGAGCTTCAGGCCCGAATCGAACTTTCGCTTCTCCGTCCGGGAGATCATCAGCTTCACGTGCGTCCCGCCGATGTCCACCACGAGGACCTTGTTCATGAACGCTCCTTCCGCGCGATAGTAATGGGCGAAAGTTTGATCCCGTCGCCTTTCTGCGATTCCGCCAACTTGCGTGCCTGGCGACGAGAACCTTCGCGAAAGTGCAACTGTGCCTGCGTCGGTGTTTCGCCTTCGGGTGCGCGGAGCCGCACGTAAGTGCCATCGGCCTGCAACTCCCGCGCTTTCACGTGATCGTTCACGAAACGCGGCAGCACCTGGTGAATGACTTCGTCCCGCAAAGCAGGATCTTCCAAAGGAAAGGCCAGCTCGACCCGACGCAAAAAATTCCGCGGCATCCAATCCGCGCTCGCGAGATAGACAACCGGACCGCCCGCGTTCTCGAAGTAGTAGATGCGACTGTGCTCGAGGAAACGGCCCACGATGCTGACGACTCGAATGTTCTCACTCAAGCCGGGGACCTTCGGGCGTAGACAGCAAATCCCCCGTACGATGAGGTCGATCTTCACCCCGGCGCACGAAGCTTCGTAGAGCTTCTCGATGATCTCCTGATCGACGAGCGAGTTGAGCTTGACGATCATCCGCCCGCCTTTCCCGGCGCGAGCGTGATCCCGCTCGCGTTCGATGAAGCCAATGAGGCGTTTGCTCAAATCGAACGGCGCGACGAGCAGCTTCTCTCCGCCGGGGTAACTGGCGAGACCGGTCAGGGTATTGAAAACGACGGCGACCTCTTCGGTGATCTTCGGGTTCGTCGTGAGCAAACTGAAATCGGTGTAGCTGCGTGCGGTCCGCGGATGGTAATTGCCGGTCCCGAGATGCACGTAATGCCGCAGACGATCGGTGTCCCGGCGCACGATGAGGAGCGCCTTGCAATGCGTCTTCAGACCCACCACGCCATACACGACGTGCGCGCCCGATTCCTCCAGGCGACGCGCCCACTGGATGTTGGCGGCCTCGTCGAAACGGGCCCGCAACTCAACGAGGGCCGTAACCTGTTTGCCGGCGCTCGCGGCATCGATCAAGGCCGCGACAATGGGGGAATCGCCACTCGTGCGGTAGAGCGTGATCTTGAGGGCGAGAACCTGCGGGTCGTTCGCTGCTTCTTCGATCAACTCCACGACTGGATCGAAGCTTTCATACGGGTGATGCAGGAGGACGTCCTGCTTCCGCATCACTTCGAAGATGTTGACGTGCGGCGGCAGAACCGGATCGCGCACGGGTTGAAAGACGCGATCCTTCAGGTTTGCGAAAGCGTCGTTCGCAACGAGCGGCGCGAGGTGCGCCATGGTGAGCGGCCCAGCGAGACGGTAGACATCCGCTTCGCCGAGATTGAAGAACTTTAGCAGCAACTCGCGAAAGTCTCTTGCGCAATTGCGTTCCACTTCCAGCCGGACCGCGTTGCCGCGACTTGAGCGCCGTAATTCCTGCTCGATACTGCGCAGGAGATTCTCCGCCTCTTCCTCATCGACATAGAGATCGCTGTTCCGCGTGACGCGGAAGGCGTGCACGCCATCCAGAATCAATCCAGGGAAGAGCTCCGCGATGTTATGTTTGATGAGCGCGGCGAGGTAGATGTAATCCCACGGTTCCTCATCGCCTTTGCCGCGCGGCATCAGAATCAGGCGCGGCAAGACACGTGGCACCTGCACAATGGCGAGCAGTGGTTCGCCGCCTTTTTCCGCGCGCGCGCGGACGAGAAGATTGTGACTCTTGTTCAGAAGCTGCGGAAAGGGATGGCTCGCATCCACCGCGAGCGGCGTCAGCATCGGAAAAACTTCCTCCTGGAAGTAGCGCCGCGCCCAGGCGGCCCGTTTCGCATTCAGCTCCGCAACGTCGTGGATGCGAATGCCGTTCTTCGCGAGTGCGGGTGAAAGCTCGTCGCGCCAGAGTGCATACTGCTTTTCGACCAGCTCGTGCACGGTGCGCTGAATCGCGTTGAACGTATCGGTTGGCGTCAATCCATCCGGGCCGACGTCGCTCGTTTCGCTCGCGATCTGTTGCTTGATCCCGGCCACGCGGATCTCGAAGAACTCATCAAAGTTGGAGCTGACAATTCCGAGAAATTTCACCCGCTCGATCAGCGGCTGAGTCGGGTCCTGCGCTTCTTCCAGGACACGGCGACTGAACTCGAGCCAGCTCAGCTCGCGATTGATGAAATTCTCCGGCCTCGAGAAGTTCAGTTCCTCAGGCGGAGGGGCGATGTCTGGCAAGACCACGATGTTCGTGGCTTCGTCAGTCGAGTTCGGTTGCGATCTGGACGGCATCCCAGAACCTAGAGCGTGTCATGCACTTCCCAAGCTACAATGCACATCCGCAGGGGACCTGCACTGGGCGCTGACCAACAACTGTCGGCACTGCCTCAGCCGACGCTTCTGACGCGGGGAAAAGTGCATGACACGCTCTAATAGCAACCGGACTAATCGCCAAAATTGGTCCGAAGACGCCGCGCTTTTCCTGTGAGGCGCCGATCACGCTCGTGCACATCTAGGAGGAGAAGATGGATACCGCCCGCGAGCAGCTTGTGGACATGTCCACTTCAATTTCACTGAGAAGCAATTTCTTGGCGCGTCGAAACCTGCGATCGGTCCGGCATGCCGGATTGCCTTCTCGAGCGGAACTCGACGATTTGCTCAGGAGCATTGCTCCTGTTTAAGCTACTGAGTGCGGGTGCTGACAGACGCCGAGCGGCCGCTTGGAGCCCTCACCGTGGTCGTGCAGCTGCTGAAAATCGCCAGGATAAGGACCGCGCCGATAGTCGACAATAGGATTGTTCGCATAACCTCCATTCGCAGTGCGATGCGGCTGCGAGTGTCTCCCCACTGGATTTTTAGGCGAGAGCGAAACGCTCGGCCAGCGCGCGCCGGCTGATCTTACCCCGCTCGCTGACCGGCATCTCCGGCAGAAAGAAGACCTTTTTCGGGACCTGCCAACCGCTCAGCCGATGGCGAAGACAATCGAGCAATTGCTCTTCGGCAACCCCGGTTTCAGCCACGACGCAGGCAGCGACCTCTTCATTGCGCAGCGAAGAACTGCGGCCAAAGACGATTGCTTCGCGAACGCCTTTGCACGCGAGCAAGGCCGCTTCCACTTCCGCCGGATTCACTTTTTTGCCCGCCACATTAATAAGATCCGAAACGCGCCCGACGACGCGATAGCCGCCGGCCGCGCGCGCGAGGAGATCGTCCGGCATGAAGGAGCCGTGGCCAAGCCGTTCCTCGTCTGGCTCGGGAAAGTAACCGTCACTCGCCGCAGCAGAGCGGACGCGAATTCTTGAGGAAGCTCCGTTTGGTTCCAGCAGCTTCAATTGGACCCCATCCATTGGTTCTCCCACGAATGCCTGCTCGACCAAAGTCGCCGCGGCATCGTAACAGATGCCCCCGCATTCCGACGAGCCGTAGAAGGAGTGAATCGAGTGCCCGAATTTCTCGCGAAACTTCAGCGCCGTCCTCAACGAAAGCGGCGCACCGGCAGAAATACAGAGCCGAAGCTTCGTTAATCGCGGCACTTCCTCCATCTGGATCAGCGCCTGGTAGAACACCGGCATTCCGGGGAAGACAGTTGCATTTGTTCGGGCCAGGCCATCGAGCACCGCGCGCGGCATTCGGTCGCGACTCATCACGAGCGGGACTCCGCGTGCGATCAGCGGCGTGAGCAAATTGCTGAAGCCGTACGAATGCGAAACGGGAATCACGCCGAAGTTCAGGTCGTGATCGCTGATTCCCATCGTGCTGCAAATCTGATCGCAATCCGCGAGAAGCTGCTCGCTCCGAAAGCGGATCGCGCGCGGGGCCGCCGTGGTTCCGGAGGTTAACTTCAGAAGCGCAGGCTGCGGATAATCCCAGCGCGTGAATGCGCCTCCACCCCGCTCCACTTCAATCTCGCCCGCACGGAAGATGACGACTGCGGTTGCGCGACAAACCTGCAAGGCGGCGTGGCGTTCATGCGGCCCCATCGTGCCTTCTAACGGCAGCACCACCAGGCCGCGCCTGACACACGCCAAAAGCCAGGCCGGCCACGCGGGATGGTTACCGATTTGTATGGCGAGCACAGCGCCGGGCTTGAAGGTGGCGAGTTGCGTGTCAGCGATTGCCTCGGCTTCTTTTTCGATCTGGCCGAACGTCCGCAACACCTCACCAGCCGAGCCCAGCACCGCTGCATCGTCCGATCGCTGCGTCAGCGTCTCACGCCAGGCAGCACAGAGAGCGTCGGTGTCCGTTTTTCTCATCACGCGCTGCCTTCGAATACATGGCAGCAGACCAGCGGGTCAACCGCACAGCGGGATTCGCCTCTTGCGCGTTCCGTGATTCCGGCTAATTTCGGTGCTCCTTTTTGCCAATGAAAGCGGACATCCATCCTCAGTACAACGAGACTGAAATCTCCTGCGCGTGCGGTGCGGTTTACCACACGCGATCGACCAAGCAGGATATTAAGATCGGTATCTGCGCCGCTTGCCATCCTTTCTTTACCGGCGAACAGAAGTTCGTCGACACTGCCGGCCGGGTCGAGAAGTTCACGCGCCGCTACGGCAGCACCAAAGCGACGCGCGCGCAAAAGTCTTAGCTGCACCGGCGCTGTAGCGGCGGTCTGGGACCGCCGCCGCTTTTTGTACCGATTCGGCCGGTTCGGCGGTCATAGACCGCCGCTACGATGATGGACTTTCAGAATTTAATTCATCGCAAGCGAGCACGCTTCGAAGAACTCGAACAGGAGATCGGCGACCCCACGCTCTTTGAGAACCGGAAACGCGCGAGCGAGATCATGCGCGAGCATGCGGCGGTGAAGCAGATGCTCGCGCTCTGGGCTGAGCTCGAGACGGCGCGCCGTCAACTCGAAGATAACCGAGAGCTCGCGACGGCTGACGATGCCGAGATGGCGCAGATGGCCCAGGAGGAAATTCCGCAGCTGGAGAAGCGACTCGCGGATCTGGAACTCGATTTCCAAATCGCGTTGTTGCCACCGGACGAGAACGAAAACCGCGACGCGATTATCGAGATCCGCGCCGGCACCGGTGGAAGTGAAGCCGCGATTTTCGCTGCTGATCTCTACCGCATGTACAACCGCTTCGCGGAAACTGCGGGGTTGCAGATGGAAGATTTGGAGTCGAGTCCCTCGGAGCTCGGTGGGTTACGGGAAGCGATCTTCAAAGTCACCGGTGAAAACGTGTTTCGGAAATTGCGCTTCGAGAGTGGCGTGCATCGCGTCCAGCGCGTTCCAGCGACTGAAGCGCAAGGACGCATCCATACTTCCACCGCCACCGTCGCGGTCCTCCCGGAGGCTGAAGATGTCGACATCGATCTCAAACCCGAAGACCTCCGGATTGAGGTTTGTCGCTCCGGCGGCCCCGGGGGTCAGGGCGTGAACACGACCGATTCCGCAGTGCAGGTGATGCACATACCGACGGGGCGGATCGTGCGTTGCCAGGACGGCCGCAGCCAGCAGAAGAACAAGGAAAAAGCCCTCAGCATCATGCGCGCGCGGCTGCTCGAGGACAAGCAGCGGGAAGAAGAAGCTAAATATTCCGCGCACCGCAAAACGCAGATCGGCTCGGGCGGGCGGGAAGAAAAAATTCGCACCTACAATTTCCCGCAGAACCGGATCACCGATCACCGCATCGGCCTCACCCTTTACAATCTCGACCGCGTGATCGCAGGCGATCTCGGCGAAATGATCGCCGCCTTACAGGCTGCCGATCTGCAGGAGCGGCTGAAGGAGTCCGCGCTCACGGCCTAACAAGTGCGTTACCTTGCGACGCGCCGGGCGTCCTGCTAGTCTCCAGAATGACGGCAGAACACGCCGAGTACTACACCAGTGTCGAGGGTTACCTCGCCGGCGAACGCGTCAGCCAGCAGAAGCACGAATATCTCGCGGGAGTGATTTACGCGATGGCCGGCACGAGCATCGGCCATGATCGCATTGCGAATAATATCGTCCGCGAACTCGGCAACCAACTCCGCGGCAGGCGCTGCGAGGTGTTTTCGTCCGATGTGAAGGTCCGGATTCGCAGCAATGGCGGCGAGTTGTATTATTATCCCGACGCGACACTGGACTGCGGTGGAGCCGGAGACAGTTCGCTCTTTGCAGAGGAACCGCGCGTCATTTTCGAAGTCATGTCGCCTGACACGGAGCGGATCGATCGCGGCGAAAAGCTGGCTAATTATCAAGCCTTACCGTCGCTGGAAGTCTATGCACTGGTCGACCAATTTCATATCGCAGTGAGCGCATATCGACGCAGCGGGAGCGGCTGGAAGATGGAGTTCTTAACCGACAAAGATCACCTACTCGAAATGCCGGGCATTGGCTGCACTCTGCCTCTCGCGGCGATGTACGAGCGGACGTCTCTCTTGCGTTAAGACCCCGAGGTCTCCGCCGCCTGATGCAACTCTCAGAAGAGGAAGCCTGGCGCGAACAGTGCCGCCGCGGCCTCGAACGGGATGTCCTGACCCGGATCAAATACGGCTTCTGCCACGTCTACAAACCGATCCTGGATGATGTCGGCATCCGCCCTTTTTCCAGCATGTCGCAGTACCGCGACTGGTGCGCGGCGCTTCCGGCCTATCTCGGATATCGGCCCGCGGCGAACGGGCATTGACATGCCGGAGAGCAAGTTTACTCCCGCTCAAGCGGAGGAGCTCGCTGCCGCGTTTGCGGCGCAAGAAGTGGATTACCTCTTCATCGGCAAGAGCGGGGCGATTCTGCTCGGTTATCCTGACACAACTCAGGATGTAGACATCTTTCTTCCCAAATCGGAAGAGAATGCGAAGCGTGTCCTTGGCGCGTTGAAGAATCTAGGTTTTCACCTCGATCCGGTGCTGACTGTATCGGTTCTTGCCGGAAGCGAGATCGTTTTGATGAAAGCAGGACCGTTCGCGCTCGATCTGATTCATGCGCCTGACGGGATCGCCAGCTTCCAGGCTGCGAAGAGCCGTTCGGTTCTCGCAGGAGGCCGGTTTCCCGTGGCTTCGCTGGACGACATTATCGCGAGCAAGCGCGCCACCGGCAGGGAAAAGGACATCCATGATCTCCGCCGCTTGGAGCAGTTCCGGAGTGAATATTCCGAGCGGAATGAGCGATGACGGTTCTCGAGGTGCTGCAATCGACCACCGCCTACTTCACGAAGCGCGGTCTGGAGAGCCCGCGCTTGAACGCGGAACATCTCCTCGCTCACTCGTTAGGCAAGAAACGCATCGAGCTTTATCTCGAGTTCGAGCGCGCACTTTTGGAAACCGAGCTGGCGCCATTGCGGGAACTTGTTCGCCGGCGCGGTCGAGGTGAACCGTTGCAACATCTGCTCGGCACGGTCGAGTTTTGTACTCACACGTTCTTGTGCGATAAGCGCGCGCTAATTCCGCGCCCGGAAACCGAGGAGCTGGTCGAGCTCCTGCAATCGAAAATCGCAAATCCAAAATCCAAAATCCTAGACGTCGGGACCGGAAGTGGCGTCATCGCCCTCAGCCTTGCGGCCAAGTTTCCCGAGGCGGAGGTGCACGCCCTCGACATCTCCGACGATGCACTCGCGCTCGCCCGTGAGAATGCGGAACGGCTCGGCCTAAGCGCCCGGGTGCAATTTCTGCGAGGCGATCTGCTGACAACCGTGACTCACGTATATGACATCATCGTCGCCAATCTTCCTTACGTGGCCACTGCTGAGCGTGGGCAGGTATCGCGCGAAGTGCTGTGCGATCCGGAGGAGGCGGTGTTCGCGGGTCCGACCGGCGAGGAGCTGACGCGCGAGTTAATCGAGACAGCACCGGCGCGCCTCACGGCCGGCGGCTTGCTTGCGCTTGAAATCGGCTTGGGGCAAGCGGAGGCATTGCTTCGCTTTTTTTCCGAGAAGGGTTATCACGATATTTCAGCGCGACAGGATCATGCCGGTGTGACACGATTCCTCTTTGCCAGGCATGGATAAGATCCTCGTTCACGGCGGTCATCCGCTCTCCGGGTCAATCAAGATCAGCGGGTCAAAGAATTCCGCCCTGCCGATCCTCGCCGCTACGCTCCTGACGCGCGAACCATGCGTGCTGCGTCACGTGCCCGACTTGAGCGACACAAACTACATGCTGCAAATCCTGACGCATCTCGGCGCGGATGTGGAACGGGCCAGCGGCACCGTCTCAGTCCGCGCGGAAACGATCGAGTCGGTCGCGCCGTATGATGTCGTACGGAAAATGCGGGCATCGGTTTGCGTGCTCGGGCCACTCTTGGGCCGTTGCGGCGAAGCGACCGTCTCGCTCCCCGGCGGCTGCATCATCGGCGACCGACCGATCGATTTGCACCTGAAAGGCTTCGAAGCGCTCGGCGCTGCGATTCGCGTCGAGAACGGCAACGTGAAGGTTTTCGCGCCGAAACTGCAAGGCGCGGTCATTAACCTTCGCGGGAAGTTCGGGCCTACTGTGCTCGGGACGGATAACGTCCTGATGGCCGCGGTTCTCGCGGAAGGCACCACAGTGATTGAAGGCGCCGCGACGGAACCAGAGGTTTGCGATCTCGCCGATTTCCTGAACAAGATGGGCGCGAAGATCGAAGGTGCTGGGACGCGGCGCATGATCATCGAAGGCGTGAAAGAATTGCATGGCGCCGAACACGCCATCATTCCGGATCGGATCGAGGCCGGCACGTTTCTGGTTGCTGGTGCGGTCTGCGGCAAAGGTGTCACGATCAATCGCGTCGAGCCGAAACATGTCAGCGCGGTGACAACCGCCCTGACCGATGCGGGCTACCAGATTGAGGCGACAGATCGCTCGATCACCGTCTCAGCCAATGGCGCCTCGAAGCCAATCAAGCTGGTGACGGAACCTTATCCCGGTTTTCCGACGGACATGCAGGCGCAGATGTGTGCGCTTCTTTCCACGACAGAAGGGATCAGCGTTGTGACGGAAAACATCTTCCCGCAGCGCTACATGCATCTGGCTGAGCTGAAACGCATGGGCGCTCACGTTGATATCGAAGGGGCCACCGCCACGATCCAAGGCGTGGAGAAACTGCTCGGCGCGCCCGTGATGGCGAGCGATCTCCGCGCTTCCGCCGCACTCGTGCTGGCAGGCCTAAAGGCGGAAGGTGTGACGGAGATCAGCCGCGTTTATCACATCGACCGCGGTTACGAGCACCTTGACGAAAAGCTCGGCGCGCTCGGCGCACACATTGAGCGCGTGAAAGCGGACTGATATGGAAACACTTCCTGCGCAGCGTACCGACCGCATCTGGGCGGTGCTCTGTCATGCGAGCGCGCTGCTTGGTTTTTTCGTTCCGGCGGCCGGGCACTTCCTCGGGCCGTTGATCGTCTGGCTTGTGAAACGCGAAGAATCCGCCGCCGTGAATGAGCACGGCAAGGAGTCGCTTAACTTTCAGATCTCGATGTTGATCTACGCGGCCCTGCTCGGGGTCGTTTGCTTCATCCTGATGTTCGTGCTCGTGGGGTTCCTGTTGATTCCATTTTTCGCGATTCTCCACATCGTCAATGTCGTTTTCGTGATCATTGCTTCGGTGAAGGCCAATCACGGGGAGCTGTATCGCTATCCGTTTACGATCCGGGTGCTGAAGTAGCCTCGGCCGGTCCGGCAGCGCGCCGTTCAAACTCTCCACGATGGCCCTACTGCGTTTTGTACACGCGGGGCGGAGTACCAGGGAGGGGACTCGAACCCCTAATCCTTGCGGAACCAGATCCTAAGTCTGGCTCTCCACGAGGCATGATCCCTGCTCTACCGGACAGTTACCGGACATTATGACGAAGAAAGCACAACGCACGGGCGCGAAGAAACACATTGCCTTCCGAATCACGCGGAAAGTGAACAAAAACGGCAGCGTTCAGTGGGAAGTCTATTGCGGACGTGAGAATGGAAAGCGCATCCGAAAGTATTTCGCTACGCAACTCGAAGCTGAAACGTTCCGGGAAGTGGCCCGCACAAAAAAGGCGAACCACGGGATTGCTGCGTTAGCGATGCCCGAGTCGATCCGACTAGAGGCTCTCACGTGCTCACAACGGTTAGCAGTTGCAAGTGCGACGCTAACGCAAGCGACTGAATATTTTCTACTCCACCACAAACCCACTTCCGAAGAGCGCTTGTTCAAAGATGTTGCCGCTGAACTTCTGCATAGAAAAATCAAGGCGAAGAAAAAGAAGAGTTACGCGGATGGTCTCGGTTGGACCTTTGGCGTTTTCAATAGGGCTTTCGGCGAGCGCAAAATCTCTGAGATCATGCCGGACGAGGTCGAACATTGGGTTTGGGACATGGACTACGCACCCGCCACTGTCCGCGGATATTTACGCGATGTAGGCCAGGTGTTTCGGTACGCCGTTAAACGTAACTACCGCTCTGACAACCCTTGCGCCTTGATCGAGAGGCCGGAGGACGATGACAAACCGACAGCGATCTTCAGAGCCGAGCAGGTGGCGAACATACTAGCTGAAGCCATGATACATCCGGACCTAGAACTCGTTGTCCCGTTTGCGCTGGCGTTCTTCGCCGGCTTGAGGTCGTGCGAGATCGAGGTTCTCGACTGGACAGAGATCCATCTCGAGCGCGCCTTCATTGAGGTCACCAAAGGGAAATCGAAAACTCGCCAGCGCCGCATCGTCACCATTCAGCCCAATCTTAAAGCGTTCTTGGAGGTTCACCGGCGCCTCGGTGGTCCTGTGGTGCCGCCGAACTGGTGGAACAGGCGCCAGGAGTTTGGAAAGCGCATCGGCATGAGGCAGTGGCCGCGCAATGTCGCCAGACATTCATTCGTCTCTCATCACTACCAACACATGGGCAATGAGAATCTGACCGCGGCCGAAGCTGGTCACAGTCCGCAAGTGCTCCAAGAACACTATCGTGAGCTAGTCAGCCCCGATGACGCTCGCGCGTACTGGATGATTTTTCCTAGCCCCGGGGAATACGGGCGGCTTACTGCAGCGTAAAGTTGTGTTGCCGGTGGCATGTTTATTGCTGAGTATAAAATAAGCTTGGTGACGTTGGCTCTGCCGACGTGGAGGTGTTTTTCATGCCCAATCAAAGCCGGCCAAAGGTCGTTAACTCGGGCGTGAAATAAGCGGCTCAAGTCGAGGAGTCGTAATGATGGCGCGGGCCTGACGAGCCACACAGGGATCAGAGTTCCGTCTACTGATTTTCTGCCTCAGAGAGGCAGACGCCGAGATATGCGGAGATCCCGCATGCGGAAAAACGCAGCCTCGTTTTTCCGCATGTACGA
>JACCTI010000015.1 GCA_013812515.1 Chthoniobacterales bacterium | reverse complement strand
GGATAAAGGCCGCTGCGCAGCAACATCTCTTCGCCGTAAAGCGCCCAGCCTTCGACGAAAACGCCGTCATCGTTCTGCCGCCGTATCTCGTTAGGCACGTGATTCGCGATCGAGAGCTGAAGGAAGTGCCCGGGAATTCCTTCATGTCCGAGAATTGGCCGCGGATCTTCAATCGCGGCGCGGATGTAGAAGTTCTTCGAATCCGGATTGTAGGTCGGAATAAAGAAGAAGCCCGTGGCGTCGTTATCGTAAACGCCCGGAGGATTCATGAAGCCGCCGGGGCTCGTCGGCTTGAATGCTTCCGGCAATTGCCGGATCTGAAACGGCCCGAGATACTCCGGCAGCGTGAGCAGGTTTCGCTCTTGGAGGAAATCGATCATCTCCTGCTCGCGGCTTTCATACTCCTTCAGGAATGACTCCTGGTCGGGCGGGATGTTCTTGCTCCGCAAGGGATTCGGGTCCGCCATCGCAGGATCCGGCAGCATCGATTCCAGCGCGCGATAGCGGGCGAGCTCGGCGCGGCCGAGCATCTCTACCTGGGTCGCGTCGAGCGGAAGGAGCAGCCCGTGTTTCAGGTAGTAGTTGTAGTTCGCTTCGCCCATCGGCGCGAAGTCGACCATCTTCGGCAGGCGCTTTTCCAGCTCGTCCGCGTAGTTGTGCAATGCCGCCACCGCGGCATCGCGCGATCGCACGAGCTCCTCGTTTTCTGCCGCCGGTAAGTCCGCCGCGAGCGTCATCAAACTGTCAGTAAAGAGCGAATCGATCGAGCGCGCGGACTCCATAGCGAGCTGCGCGTAGAGCTTCACCGGACTCTGCAAATTACCGAGACCTTGCTTCAGCAAGGCTGGCATTTGCTTCAGACGCGCGGTCGCGGCCGCGGCTCGGTGGCGCGGCGTGTCGTATTCTTTCTTCAGCAACGAGAAGATGCCATTCGAGCATTCGCCCACATAGACTTGCGGATTCGTCTGCTCCGACTTCAGAACGCGATCACCGAACTCGACACGCTCGAGCTGCGCGCGAAAGAGAATCCAGTCGATCCGATCCTCCTTCGGCCACGCCTCCGTTTCCATCCGGCGCACCTTCTCAAGCAGCGCTTTTACGTGTTGCGCCCGTTCTGCGATCTTCCCTGCCGAGTAATCCGTCAGCCGGTTGTCCCAGTCATGCTTGCCCGCATCACTGCTGCGAACGGGATAGTTCTCATTTCGCCAGGCGTAATATTCGTCCGCGATTTTACGCAAGGCGGCGGCGTCACCGCTGCTCGTCGCTTTGGCAGCAGGTGTCGCCTTTGTGATGAGAGCCTTGTCCGACAAATCCGGAGGACTCTCCCGCGGCGTCTGAGCTCGAGCGGTTCCTGCGCTGATCGTGAGAAGGAGGAAGAGATGGGCTGCTTTCACGCGACCGATCCTAGTCGACCACGCGTGCTGCGGAAGCTGAAACCGCATCCGACTTTTTTGACGGCCTCGACGCCGCATCCTGCCGCGTTCCTCGCGTCCTGCGGCGAGAATTTTCGACTGTCGGGATCAGCACCGCTCAAAACAACTCGTTAGGATAGAATGGAACCTTAGGTCTGGCGCAGTCTTGTTTTCGGAGAGCAGACGCGCCAGCTTCTCCGGGCCGCAATGGATCCATTCAGCTACCGATGAGGCCGACACGCTTCTGGAAGGAAAAGCGCATTTCGTTTCGCTTGGGCCGCAGTATGTCGCGAGCGCGGTATTCTCGGAACGCTTTTTACGATCGCGGCGATCACAAAAAACGAGCGCTTTCACGCCGGCCTCGCAGTTTACTTCGTGATCCACACGATCCTCATCAGCCTCGCCTTCTTCCGCACGCTCGTGTAACAGCGCCGTAGTAGGATGAGCACATTCCCAATCTTTCTGCGTCAGCTGCTTCGGACAACTGCGTTTTCTACGGCGCTTCCACTTCTTGCGCTCGCGCAGGAGAACGCTGAGCCCGCTGCGAGTTCTGAGGAGGAGGTGATGAAAGCTGTTCGCATGCACGCGTATGGCGGTCTTGAGGTTCTACAATTCGAAGACGCACCCCGACCGCAGCCGAACGATGATCAAATTCTGATCCGCATCATCGCGGCGGGGGTGAACCCGGTCGATGCAAAGATCCGGCAGGGAATGTTTGCGCGGATGATGGGAACGAAATTGCCGCTTATTCCAGGGCTCGACGTCTCCGGGATCGTGGAGGAAGCCGGAGCGAACGTGACGAAGTTCAAACCCGGCGATGCTGTCTATGCGTGTCTTGGCTTCGGGACGCAGGGCGGTTACGCGGAGTATGCGGTCGCGAAGGAGAGTGAGGCGTCGCCGAAGCCGAAGGGCCTGAACCACGAGGGCGCGGCGGCCATGCCGGTCGCGGCTGCCACCGCCTGGCAGGCGTTGATCGAGATTGCGAACGTGAGTCAGGGACAAACAGTGCTCATTCACGGCGGTTCCGGCGGCGTGGGCGTGTTCGCGATTCAGATCGCAAAGGCGCGCGGCGCCAAAGTGATCGCGACCGCATCGGCGGCGAATCAGGAGTTCATGCGAGAACTCGGCGCAGACCGCGCCATTGATTACAATGCGACGAAGTTCGAAGAGGTCGTGAAAGACGTCGATGTGGTGCTGGACAGCGTGGCCGGCGAAACACTGCAGCGCTCGTATGGCGTGGTGAAAAAGGGCGGAATCATCGTCTCGTTGCTCGAGCCGCCGGACAAGGCGGAACTTGATGCGCGGGGCATCCGCGGCACAGCGTTCATGGTTTCGCCAAACGCCAGTCTGCTGAGCGACCTGAGCAAGCTCGTGGAGGCGAAAAAGCTAAAACCGGTTGTTTCGAAAACATTCCCGCTCGCTGAGGCGGCGAAAGCGCAGGAAGCGATTGAAACTGGACACACCCGCGGCAAAATCGTGCTGCGCGTTGCGGACGAGCCAAAAGGTTAGCAGCGATGAATTCTTCAGAATCCGTCTGGCCGACGCTGCCCTTCGCCGCTTGGAAGGAAACTGCCGCGACACTCCACATGTGGACCCAGATCGTTGGCAAGGTGCGGCTTTCGCTGACGCCCTGGATCAATCATTCATGGCACGTCACGTTCTACGTCACAGCACGCGGCCTAACGACTTCTTCGATCCCACATCCCTCCGGCGTCTTCGAGATGCGCTTCGATTTCATCGATCATCATCTGCGCATCCCGAAGAGCGACGGCGGCCGGCGGATGATCAAACTGCGAGCGCAATCGGTCGCTGAATTCTACGCGCTGGTGATGGGGGCGCTGACGGAACTGGAGTTGCCAGTCTCGATCGACCTCCTGCCGAACGAAATTAATGACCCGTTTCCTTTCGATCGCCATCGAGAGCATCGTGCCTACGATCCCGAATACACACACCGTTTCTGGCGTGTCCTGCTTCAGTCCGATCGGGTCTTCAAACTCTTCCGCTCCCGCTTCATCGGGAAGTGCAGCCCCGTGCATTTCTTTTGGGGCAGTTTCGATCTCGGGGTCACGCGGCGGTTTTCCGGGCGCGCTGCGCCGCTGCATCCCGGTGGTGTTCCGCATTTGCCGGATGCAATCGCGCGCGAAGCGTATTCCCACGAAGTCAGCAGCTGTGGCTTGTGGCCGGGGCAGTGAGGCGATGCCGGAGCCGATCTTCTATTCCTACGCGTATCCGCCGCCGGAAGGCTTTGCCGAAGCAAAGGTTCGCCCAGCCTCGGCATCATGGAATCCTACGTTACGCGAATTCGTTCTGCCGTATGATGCAGTCCGGACCGCCGAAGATCGGGACGACGCGCTGATGCAATTTCTGCAAAGCACCTACGAGGCAGCGGCCACGCTCGCGCAGTGGGATCGCGACGCGCTCGAACACACGGGCGCGTGGCCGTCGCATCAAAGCTGAGCAAGGAACGCCGCTACCGTTTGGTCGCCCAGGTCAGCTCAGCAAATCTCCTGAGCCTCTGGCAGCTCTGGATCAAAGCGCGTAATCAAGCTGCAATGTCACGAGGCGTGGCGTGCCGATTGAGACCAGCCCATCGCCTGATTTGCCAGTTTCTACCTCTGCATTCAGCAGATTTTCGACTTTTAATCCCGCCGAAACTTTCGCGGAGAACTCGTAGGAGACCGCCGCATCGACAGTGAAGAACGGTGCGAGCGAGATCGCATTCTGGTCGTCCTCGAATTGGCTCGCGTTGTAACGCGCTTCGGCACGGAGAAGCCAACGCCGGCCAGGTTTCCACTCAATGGAACCGGTTGCGACATGCTCCGGACTTTGCGCGAGTAGATTTCCGACGAGCGCAGATTCGGTGGCGCGGTCGATGGTCGGTCGGGTGTAAATATAGCTCGCGTTCAGAAACACGGTGGGCAATACCTGCCACTCACCGGAAAGCTCCAGACCCGGCGCGGTCACGAGATCGATGTTCTGCCGCTGACGAAGGACGCCGCCAACGGGAATGAACCCAC
>JACCTI010000013.1 GCA_013812515.1 Chthoniobacterales bacterium | reverse complement strand
GCGCAAAGAAGCGGAAGTGCGGGTTGAGGTGGCAAAAGATCAGGAGCGCCCGAGTCCAGGCGCCGCGGCGGTGACAGAGGCACTCGGCATTGAGACTTCACGCACGACCTAGCTTCAACTTTAGAAGCGGTTTCAAACGTCGAATTGTAGGGCGTTTCTGTGAAACGCCAATCGCGCCTAGGGAGGCGTCTGCCACAGACGCCCTACAATCAGCCAAAGGAATTTTGAAACCGCTTCTAGGGCTCGTCGTGGCCGCCCGGCGCAATTGCCTCGTCAGCTACTGATGAAACTACGAACAACGCGGCAGCGAACGCGGTGCTTTGGAAGCGTGAGCGAGAATCACAGACCGACTCAGCTCCTGCGTTTTGAAAGCGCTACCGTCACACGCACAAACGTTGCAGGAATGGAGGTGGCATTCTCGCTTTTGTTCTGGCTGAACTTCCGCGCCGGCAAACCGCTCGATCACATTGCTCTCGATTCCCCATGTCATCGGACTAACGAAACCTTCCGGCGGTGGCGGCGTGTAGCTTGAGCTGATCTTCAAAATCTGCGCCACCAACGTCGGATCATTGGGTATCCAGTTACCCATCACGATCCGACCTCCCGGCCGGGTCACGCGCACCATCTCCTTCGCGACCTCGAACGGCTTGGGCGCAAACATCGCTCCGAAGATACTGACCACGAGATCAAACGCCTGATCCAGCAACTGCTCCAGATTGGACGCATCCCCTTCCTGAAACGTGCAGTTGGTCAGGCCCTGCTCCGCGGCCCGCTTATTTCCCGCCTCGACCAGGTTGCTCGCGATATCAACGCCCAGCACATCCGCGCCGAGTTTCGCTGCGGGCAACGCCGTGGTGCCGTCGCCGCATCCGAGATCCAGGACCTTGAGTCCTTTTGTAATTCCGAGTCGCTGCACGAGCGCCTCTCCGCTTTCGCGCATGGTCTCGGCAATGCGGGTGAAGTCGCCTTTTTCCCAGAGTGCTTTGTTAGGATTCATCGTTAGTCTGCGTGTCTAAGTCATCAACTTATCAAGCTGTTTGAAGTCAGGGAGCGAGACCCGCAACACGTGCCAGATAATTTCCAGATCAAGGCCGAAGTAGTCGTGAACAATGCGATTCCGTAGAGCCGAAATCTGTACCCAAACAATCTCGGTGTGCTCAACCTTGAACTTCTCCGGCAGCCAGCGCACAGCTTCGCGATCTCGAGATTTCGCACTATGGAATCGATCGTCTTTTCGTCCGCGAGGAATTGGTCTCGCGTCATGCCGCTCGTGTAACGCTCGATCCGCCCGATCGCCGATCGGATGTCCTCTAGAAGCAGATCCGCATCTCGCCTAGGCATCGATCAATTCCGGCTCAATCCGCTTCCACAGCGAAGGCTTGATCGCGCGACGGGAGACCAGATCCACAGGCCTGCCGAGCAATTGCTCGAGTCGTTCCGCGAGAGTGACGAAGCGGAGGCCGATCGAAGGATCGACTTCCACCAGAATATCGACATCGCTCTGTCCCGGAACTTCCGCCGCACGTGCGTAGGAGCCAAAGAGCGCGATGCGCTTCAAGGTCTCGGCAATACGGGTGAAGTCGCCTTTCTCCCTGAGTGCTTTGTTGAATTCATGGTCGGATCCTTGCAAATACCTTCGGCCAACGAGACACAAATCGTAAACCTGCGTCTTCTCTGAATGCAATCACGGTTCGGACGTAGTCGGTGGAATTCGTCACCGCATCCAGGGCGGAGTTGATCAGGTCGGCGTGGAGATAGACAAAACGCAGCGTCCGTTGCGCAAAACAAAGCTTTCCGCTCCGCGCCGATTCCATGAGCAAAACCAGGCCGGCCGGCTCGCTGCAATGAACATGAACCGTCCGCGGCTCACGATGCATCAGCCCGCAGGTAGACAACGATCGCCACTTGTGAACTTAACGCCTTACACGTTGATCTCATCACAGGAATTCCCTGCCGCGATCCCATTTAGGAGCCTTGGACAGGAAAATTTACACTACGCGCGGCGACCGCCAGTTCACCATCGTGCGTCAGGAACGTCATGTCGATCCCGCCGATCTCTTTCAAGCGCAAGGCCGTGGCCAAATGCAATGCGTCCAATGTGCCAAGCGCGGTGAGAAAAGATTGCGATGCCCTATCCAGAATCGGCTGGCTGATTGTGACCAGCTCAATGGTATCGAACACAGCATGCGCCTGCCTTATTAGCTCTGCCACTTCCTGATCGGTCAAAGCCCCTCGCAAGCGGCTGCGATCAATCGTGCGCAGGATTTCAACGCGAAGCAACACGCTGCTGTAGGCGTGATCCCAGCGCGCCCACGAGACCAGCGGCGCGCGTTCCCGCTGCAGTCTTCGCAAGACGACCGAAGAATCGAGGTAAACGTTCACCGTCGCTGTCGGTCAGCCAGGAGATCAGCGACAAGATCGGTTTTCAATTTAATGCCCTTGAGTTTTCTTAGGGAGGACACCGGCTTGCTCGCCGGAATGATGTTCAACTCCGGGCCGGTATTCTCCAGCGGAACAATCCGGGCAATGGAGTGCCGGTGCGAGGTCACGGTGATTTCTTTCCCCTTTCTTGCCGCCTTCAGATAGTGGCTCAGCCTGCTCTTGAGCTGCGCTACACTGACTGACTCCATGACCATAATATAGTCATGGTATGACCACATGCCAAGGGCCAGCTTGGTTAGATTGAGTCGGCTCGCAGGGCTTTTCGGTTATGAAGCTCTGGAACGATCACGGTTCGGATGTGGTCAGTGGAATTCACCACCGCATTTAGGGATGAGTTGATCTGCCCTGCGTTGAGATCGACAAAGCGCAGCGTCCCTTTCGGAAAACGAAGCTTTCCGTCGCGGGCGAATTCCATGAGTGAAGGCAGTTCGGCCGCTAAGTGATCGGAAACCCTGATTATCTCCGCCTCTTTGTTGATCAATTCGGTATACGGGAGAAGTGAGATCGACTCCGCGGTTAGTCCGACGAGCGCGGCGCGGCCGAGAATGCCCAAGCATCGGACTGCTTGCTCCATGGTGATGGCGGAGCCAACCAACTCGATGGATACATCCACTCCTTTCCCTCCGGTGGCCTCTCTGATCTGTTGAACGGGACTTCCCGTAGTCGCATCGATCGGCACGCCTCCAAGCGCCGCGATTGAAGCTAGTTTGGCAGGGTTGAGATCGACGACATATATCTCCTGGCAGCCGAAGGCTCGAGAGAGTCGCAAGGCTGAAAATCCCAACCCGCCGAAGCCGAAGATAGCGATCGAGTCACCGGAGTTCAGACGCGCCTTCTGCAAAGCATGAAGGGCAGTGGCTGAAGAGCACATCATAACCGCACCGACCTCGAATGGAATCTCATCAGGAAGGACGAACACGTTTCGGCTGGGGACTTTGATGAACTCGGCGTAACCACCGTCGCGATGTTTCCCGATCATTTGCCCTTTGGCGCAGAATTGCGCATGGCCGCCCAAGCAGAAATCGCAGCAACCGCAGGTGACGAGATATTGCACATAAACGCGGTGGCCAGGCGAGACGTGATCGACTTCTGCACCCACTGTTTCCACCCGACCCGCGACCTCGTGCCCGAGAGTCATTGGCAAAGGATCAGTCGGCGAAATGCCTGCGCGATAGTGCGCATCGGAATGGCAGATCCCGCACGCCGCCACGCGAACCAAAACTTCGGACGGGCCGATCTCTGGAAGCGCGATCTCGGCATCTTCCAGCGGTTTCCCGAGCCGCACGAGCCGCACAGCTCTCATCCGCGCCTTATTCGGAAGTCACAATGTTGCCCTTGCCAGCCTATGCGTGTGATCCTGGCTTGCAAAACGAGACAAAGGTCAGAAGTCAGAGGTTCGGTAATTGCAGAACAGATGTTCGGCACGGCGAATGGAGCGAGATCGGGCAGCCGCGACACACGTCCCAAGACTCGACGGGCGAGAGTAAGAAAGCGGATCCGAACCGAATCAATCCGTCCTTCGGATTAGCTCGACGAAACACGGGATCGATTTCAGCTCAGCCGGCAAAGGGATGCGCAGCCGTTGGGCCACGGACGACCGGTGGGTGCGGAGGATTTGAAACTCGATGTCAGCGGTCCGTTCGTCAGAAGGAATCATCTCTCCATCTGGGAGGGAATTGCGGTGACGGTCTCCAGACTTTTGCAACCGCTTCTAGTGTTCACCAGCGGGATATGATCTCTTAAGCGCGATGAAGCTTGTCATCGCCGCCACCGGCGCCAGTGGAACGATCTATTTGCAGCGTTTGCTCGACCAAATTGACGCGATGGCGCACGACGTCCATCTGATCATGAGCGGCCACGCGAAGCAGGTCGCTCTGCAGGAGGTTGAGGGGATACGACTTCCCGGGGGCGTGCACAAGCAAGCCGAGAACGACCTCAATGTTCCGTATGTCAGCGGGTCGGCCCGCTTCGATGCGATGGTCATTGTGCCGTGTTCCATGTCTACGCTCGGGCGGATTGCGAGCGGCTCTGGAGAAACTGCGCTGCTCAGGACGGCGGACGTATTTCTGAAGGAGCGGCGCAAACTGATCATCGTTCCGCGCGAGACTCCATGGAACCTGATCCACGCGCGCAATGTCGTGACCTTGCTGGAAGCGGGCGCGGTTGTGCTCCCGGCCATTCCGTCGTTTTACAGCCGGCCGCGATCAGCCACCGAGGTAGCAGACACCGTGGTCTGGCGAATTCTTGATCAACTCGGACTTCCTAATCCGCGCGCCTACCGGTGGAAGGATGAAGCTCCGCCGCTCCGTCCGTGACAAGTTGAAGATTGAAGGGCGTGCCGCGCGATGGCTCATTGCGCTCGGATATCATTTTCTCGAGCTTTGGGCGCGCACGCTCCGATTCGAAATCGAGGATCGCGCGGACCTCTTCAAGCTGCCGACGAGCGAACGGGTCATCGGCGCTCTGTGGCATAACCGCCTGCTGCTCTTGCCGTATATTGGGCGGCGGTTCATCGCGAAGCGGCCGACGGTGGCGTTGATCAGCGCGAGCCGGGATGGCAACCTGCTCGCAGATTTCGTGGCCCGCTATGGCGTAGGCGTGGCGCGCGGCTCCAGTTCGCGCCGAGGCGCCAGTGCGATGTTGCAACTAGCCGACGAAATCGCCGCCGGCCGGGACGTGGTGATCACGCCAGACGGTCCGCGCGGTCCCGTTTATGAGATGGGGCCCGGCATCGTCTTCCTGGCCCAAAAATCGAAGACGCCGGTCTTGCTAATGAACTTTGAATATTCGAGTTGCTGGCGGTTGCGGAGCTGGGATCGCTTCATCCTGCCCAAGCCGTGCTCAACTGTGCGTGTGATCCTCGGCGCGTTTCATCGCGTCGCCGAGACGAGCACGGCCGAAGGGTTTGAAGCCGAACGTCTGCGTCTGCAGAGTGCCATGATGCAGTTCGTAGAAAGGCCCTGAATAGAATGGCGAAATTGATCGATGGCCGCGCAATCGCGGACAATGTTTATGCCGAACTGCGGCGCGACATTGCCATGCTGAAGTCGGACGGCATCACGCCGGGGTTGGCGGTTGTCCTGGTCGGCGACGATCCGGCTTCGCGCGCGTATGTGCGGTCGAAGGACAAGATGTGCCGCGATCTCGAACTGCACTCCGTGAAACTGGAGCTGCCGGCCACGACGACGCAGGAAGAGCTGCTCGCGCGCGTCGAGGAACTGAACCGCGATCCGAACGTCCACGGAATCCTGGTTCAATCCCCACCGCCCAAGCAGATCGATGAAGGGGCGATCGTGCGAGCGCTCAATCCCGCAAAAGACGTGGACGGTTTCCACCCGAGTAACGTCGCGAAGCTCGTCATCGGCGATGACTCCGGCTTTGTGCCGTGCACGCCTCTCGGTTGTCAGCGGCTCCTGATCGAGAGTGGAATGGAAGTGTCCGGCGCGCACGTCGTCGTGCTCGGGCGCAGCATGATCGTCGGCAAACCGCTGGCGCTGCTTCTGATGCGGAAGGCCACAGGCGCGAATGCCACCGTCACGGTGGTGCATTCACGCAGTCGCAACCTCGCGGAGATCACGCGCTCAGCGGACATCGTAATCGCGGCGATTGGGCAGGCTAATTTCGTCAAAGCCGATCACGTGCGGCAAGGCGCGGTCGTGATCGATGTCGGCATCAACCGTGTCGACGATGCGACGGCACCGCGCGGTTATCGACTCGTCGGGGATGTCGCGTTTGATGAGGTAGCGGAGAAGGCAGCGGCGATCACGCCCGTGCCCGGAGGGGTCGGACCGATGACGATCGCGATGTTAATGTCGAACACGATCAAAGCTTCCCGGCAGCAGTCGCACTGACGCGTTTTGCTTGTAGAGGCGCTTGTATCAAGCGCCTGGCGCGGGTGTCGTCTACGGCTTACGCCCGGTGCTTGGCACAAGCCCCACTACAGCCGTCACCTGCTCTACAGCAGCGGCCTACAACTTCGTAAGCTTCGCGGTGAGCACGCGCAGGAGAGCCGGATGAAGCACGCTCGCGCGGAGGAGAAGAGAAGTGATTCGCGGTGACAACACCGCCGCGCGCGCAATCCGATTCACCCAAAGCCGGCCGCGATAGAGCTCATCGTGCGCTGCGGCATAAGATCGCGCGGCTTCGTCGTCATCACCTGTTGCGAGCAAAGAAGCGATTGCTTCCGCGGCAAGTTCACCGGAGCGAAGCGCATAATAAATCCCCTCGCCGGTGAATGGCTCCACCACGCGCGCGGCGTCGCCAATCAGAAACAAGCGCCTTCGCGCCGGCGGAAGCGAAGCTCTTCGCAGCGGCGTAATGATGCGCCAATGGTGATCGCGTGCCACGCCGAAGCTTGTTTCCGCCCAATCGCGGAGCAAAGGCATGGACGATGGCTTGCCGACGAGACAAAGATTGAGCTCGTTATCTCCAACCGGCGCCTGCCCGGAGTATCCCTCCGGTAATAACTGGAGCACAACCCGAGCACCGAAACCTGATGGAAGCGGCAGGTGCGTTTGTAAGGCGACGCGCTCTCTTGCAATCCGCGGCAACAAGCGCAGCAGCCGCGCGACCGTCGAATTGCGACCATCCGCGGCGACCAGCACCCGCGCCTCGAAAGACTCAGCGCCGGCCGTGATCTTCCATGAATCTCGCGTCAATGCCGGCGGCACCAGTGCATCCACCGTCGCGCCTTGGCGCACGACCGCGCCCGCCTCGGCCGCGCGCTTCATCAGAACTTGGTCGAACAAACTCCGCTTGACCGCGATCTCGGCGTCTGGCGGAAGATCAACACCCACAGTGTGGCCACCAATTGCAACGAACTCGACGCGACTCAGCCTTCCATGCGGCAGGGTCTGGACTCGCGCGGCAACGCCCAGCCGCTCGAGGATCGGAGTGCAAGCAGGATTCAGGCAATCACCGCACACCTTCTCTCTCGGAAAAGTCTCTCGTTCGAGGATGAGCGTGCGGTGTCCCGCCACGGCACAAAAGGCCGCGCAGGAAGCTCCCGCGGGGCCACTCCCGACGATCGCGACGTCGAAGATCATGCCAGTGTCTCATCCCAGGCATCGCGCCGGAAGAGCGGGTGCGATCTATTCGCGAAATATATGAGCTGGTCCATTCCCATCTTCCGCGTCGCCGGCATCCTCGTCCGGATTCATGTCACCTTTCTGCTTTTGTTGGCCTGGCTTGGTTTCAGTTACTACTTGCAAGGCGGCTCAGCCGTGGCCGCCAATCGCCTCTTCTTCATCCTGCTGCTTTTCGCCTGTGTGCTTCTGCACGAATTCGGACACGCGATCGCGGCCAAGGCGTTCGGGATTAACACACCTGACATTACATTGCTGCCGATCGGCGGCGTGGCGCGCCTGGAGCGAATGCCGGAAAAGCCGGGCCAGGAATTGATCGTCGCACTCGCTGGACCGGCGGTGAACGTCATGATCGCTCTGGGACTTTTCCTGGTCACAGGCTTTCAGCGCGTCACCGACACGACTGCGGTGGAAGCGCCGAGCATGCTCATGCAGTTGATGGTGATCAATGTCTGGTTGGTTCTCTTTAATTTGCTGCCAGCCTTTCCGATGGATGGAGGCCGCGTCGTCCGCGCATTGCTGGCCACCCGGCTGAACTATGCGCGTGCCACGCAGATCGCCGCCACGATCGGGCAGGGCTGTGCCTTCATCTTCGGCTTCATCGGATTGTTTGGAAACCCGATGCTGATCTTCATCGCGCTCTTCATCTACATCGGAGCATCGCAGGAGGCCGCGCTCGCGCAGATGAAAGATGTGTCGCGAGGTCTGCCGGTCTCGAGCGCGATGGTGCGGGATTTTCGCAGCCTGCCCGCGAACGCAACCGTCGCGGCAGCAGTCGACGCGCTGCTCGCGACTTCACAGCATGATTTTCCGGTGGTGGATGAGCGCGGCGCGGTGAACGGAGTCCTCTTGCGCAACGACATCATCGCGGCGCTGCGGCGGGATGATCCGAACATTCGCGCGTCCGACATCATGCGGCGCGGAGTTCCGACGGTAAGCACTGGCACGCCGTTCGACGAAGCGCTTCGCATCATGCAGGAATCGAATTGTCCGGCCGTGCCGGTGCTGGATCGCATGCAGCGCCTCGTCGGGCTGTTGACGCCTGAGAACGTCACCGAGTTGATGATGATCCATGCGGCCACGCCCCGACGGCGGATGGCGACCCGCCTGCGGCTGCTCGCCGCCGCAAGACGGCTGTGCTCCAGTTGCAAATCCAAACACGTGGCGGGAGTCTGAGTTTGCATCATGCCTTCCGTGCTCCCGAAAGAGAAGCCCGACTTCGCGAAGCTCGTGCACGAGGTGCCGCACAAGCCGGGCGTTTATTTGATGCGTGACCGCTTCAACCGTGTGATTTACGTGGGGAAAGCGCGCGATCTGCGCAAACGGGTCGGCTCCTACTTCCTGCCTTCGAAGCTGGCGCAGGCCGACCTCAAAACGCGCGCGATGCTCGCGGCGGTCTGGGATTTTGAAACGCACACGGTGCAAAGCGAAGCGGAGTCGGTGCTGCTGGAAGGCAAGCTGATTAAGGAATTTCGCCCGCGTTACAATGTCTCGTTCCGCGACGACAAACGTTTTCTCCTCGTCAAAGTCGACCCGACCGAGGAATGGCCGCGCTTTCGCCTGGCGCGCTTTAAGAAGGACGATGGCGCGCGTTACTTCGGACCTTACGCGCACGCGGGGGCGTTGCGGCAAACGTTGAATTTCATGCGCAAGAAATTCGGCGTCCTTACTTTCGGGCGCGGAGCGCCGAGCGAGCGCGAGCTGAAGTCATCGACTTATCAGGTGCCGGTCCGCTTGAGCGATACAACGGCGGAGCAATATCGCGAGCGTGTCGCGCAGGCGTGCGATTTTCTCGAAGGCCATTCGCGCGAGATGATCGGGACGTTGGAAGACGAAATGCGAAAGGCGGCGGAGAAGCTCGATTTCGAAAAAGCAGCGGAGCTCCGCAACATGCTGGAAGATTTGAAGCGGACGACAAAGCCGATGCGTCGTTTTACGCGCCACAGTTTGCCGAGCGCGATCGATCCGGCGAGCGATGTGCAGTCGCTCGCGGATGCGTTGCGGCTCGAGCGGCTCCCGGTGGTGATGGAATGCTTCGACATTTCGAATATCTCGACCACACACGTCGTCGCTTCGATGGTTTGCTTCCGAAACGGTGCGCCGGACAAGGATAATTACCGGCGTTATCGGATTCGCACGGTGGAAGGCCAGGATGATTTCGCGAGCATGGCGGAAGTCGTTAGGCGAAGATATGCGCGGGTGCTTTTGGAAGCGCGGGAAAGCAACCCGGAGGCGGAGTTCTCACAGGAGGACACGGTGGAAGGAGTGCGACGGTGGGAAGGGAAGACATCCAACATCCAACATCAAACATCGAACCTCGAACTGGGGAAGGTTCTCGCGCCGCCATCAACCATCAACGATCAACCATCAACCGTCTTCGTTCGATTGCCGGATTTGATCATCGTCGACGGCGGCAAGGGGCAGCTCTCGTCCGCCTGTCGTGAACTGCAACGACTAGGCTTGCATGATTTGCCGATCATGGGCCTGGCCAAAGAGTACGAGGAGATTTACCGGCCGGGACGCGCCTTGCCACTGCAGTTGCCGATCGATTCCGGCGCGCTGCGTTTGCTGCAGCGCATTCGCGATGAGGCGCATCGGTTCGCGAACACTTATCACCAGCTTTTGATGAAGAAGCGGATTGGCGAGAGCATCCTCGACGATTGTCCAGGCGTGAGTCAGAACCGGAAGAACCTGTTGCTGCGGGAATTTGGATCGGTGAATAGATTGCGGAAAGCGAGTGTCGAGGAAATTGCCTCAACCGAAGGCATCGGGTTGAAGCTGGCAGAAGACGTGCACCGGTTTTTGCAACGGCACTGACATGCAATTCTCATCGGGCTCTCTCTGCACGTCATCCCGAGTCGCGAAGACGAGGAGGGGACCTCACGCTGGGGACCGGAGTACACGAGTGATCGCAGCGTGATCATTCACCGTTTGTGAGGTCCTTCGCCGTCTGCGGGGGTCAGGATGACCCAATCGGTGCGCGATTTACGAAACCCAGCGGACTGCTATCTGTATACGCTTGAAGCGATTCACGATCTTCTCTCTGGCGCTGGTGGCCGGACTGAGTGCCTCCGGACAGGAGACGCCGAGTCCTGCGCCTGCGGCGGCGGACGAGACGATCATTCCGACGTACGAGACGCAGAAGCTCGCTCGCGCTTACGTGCTCGATATTCCAGCGCCGCGCGGTCAGATCGTGGATCGCAATGGCGTGCCGCTCGCGCAGAATCGCCTCAGCTACAATCTCGCGTTCAGCTTTCCTACGCCGCTGGAATTCGCGGATGCGCAGGTACTCAGTTTCGCGCACGAGAAGATCAGCTCCGCGGAAAAGCTGCTCGGGCGTGCATTGAAGATTCCTGATGAACTGATCCTGCGGCATTACCGGAATCGCGGCATTCTGCCTTTGGAAATCGCGCAGAACCTCTCCGAGGCGCAGCACGATCAACTGAACGGGAAGCTGCCTGCGGCGATGATGCTGCGGCCACTCTACGTGCGGGTCTATCCGAACGGCAAAACGGCTGGCCACATCATCGGCTACAGCGGCAAGACCGGGCGCAACCCCGACGGCATTATCGACAATCACGAGGTGCTTTGGCCGGAGACGGAGGGCCGCGATGGACTCGAACAAACGTTCAACACCATGCTGACGGGTCAGCACGGCGAATACAAAATCACATTCGATAAAGATGGGCGGAAAACCTCCGAGAAAATCGTCACGCCGCCAGTTCCGGGATACACCGTCGTGACAACGCTCGATCTTCGGCTGCAGGACCTGGCGGAGAAGGCGCTGGAGGCGAAAGCGAAACGCGGCGCGATTGTGATCATCGAGCCGAATAGCGGCGACATCCTGGCGATGGCTTCCTGGCCGACCTACAATCCGAATTCGTTCATCCCAGCGATCTCGCCGGAGAAGTTCA
>JACCTI010000468.1 GCA_013812515.1 Chthoniobacterales bacterium | reverse complement strand
ATGCTTTCGATATGCACAATCTCCTCCTCGGTGCCGAGCTCGTTCACCTCCGGCGCGACGAATTCGATCAGCTCGTGCAACAGCTCGCGTTCCTCGACCTCCCGCTTTTTGCCGAAATCGATCATCTTCCCGTCAATGCCGTAGCGGCCAGCGCGCCAGCGGTTCTCGTCGATCAACCGGCGTGGATATCTCCGGAAGGTGACGTTTTGCAGCAGGAACTTGTGCAGCTTGACCACAATCGCCTGCATCAATGCTGCAAGTGCGATGGTGTCGTTTACGCGGGATTGCGCGTCACAGATCCGGAACTCGATCGTGTCAAAAAACGGGTGGAGTCGAATGTCCCACCAAATTTTCTTCGCGTTATCGATGCAGTTCGTCGAGACGAGCAGCTCGAGGTAATCTTCGTACTCGCTGAGGCTTTCGAATGGGTCTGGAATGCCGGTGCGCGGGAAGCGTTCAAAGATCATTTGGCGGTATGCTTTCAGCCCGGTGTTTTGGCCGAGCCAGAAGGGCGAGTTCGCCGAGAGCGCGTAGAGATGCGGCAGGAAATAGCGCGCTTGATTCATCACGCGAATGCCCGTCTCGCGATCTGGAATGCCGACGTGAACATGAAGGCCGAAGATGAGATTCGCTCGCGCGACCTGCTGCATATCTTCCACGAGCGTGGCGTAGCGCTCCTGGGTCGTGATCTCCTGGTCCTGCCAGTGCGAGAAGGGATGGGTCCCGGCCGATGCGATCTTCAAGCCGCCCTGCGCCGCAACTGACGCGAGGTCGCTGCGGAGTTGGAGCACCTGCTGCCGGGCCATCGCGATGTCGCCGCAAACATCGGTGCGCACTTCGACGACGGATTGATGCATCTCCGCTTTGACGCGCTCGTGTAACAGCATCTTCCCATCGTCGAGAATCTGCTGGATGTGCGAACGCAGCTCGCGTGTTTCGGGATCGATGATCTGGAATTCTTCCTCGAGGCCGAGGGTGAAAACGTGATCTTTCATGTTGCTGCGAAGCTTTCCTACACTCTGGAATTCAGTGGACTCGCTCAATCGACATCGACGTGCGTCTTGATGCGGATCAAGATACCAACTGTAAACTCGACTCCGGCGTTGCCAACTCAGGCGCGATCGAACGATCCGATCTGGGGCGAAGCGACGTGATGAGGAAGCGGTGCACCGAACCACCGGATCCGAATGGCCCCAGCGGCAGCTCGCGCGACGCGCGGAGATACCATGATCAAATCAGCCTCTGCAAAACAGCGACCGCGCCCGGCCTCCTAGTCTTCGCGTTCAATGTGGCGGGCCTTGGGTAAAACTTTCGCCGCCCAGAGCCCAGCGGCCACGAGCCAGCAGACGGCCGCGCCAACAAGATGTATTCCGCGGGCTGCCGGTGCTAGCTCAGCAACGTATCGGGAGATCATTGCAAGGTGAATCAGCACTGCGACGACGATGAAAAACGGCAGCCGTCGTGTGAACAGATGTGCGTATCCGCCGTGACCGAAAAACGACCCGGATCGCTACCGTTATTACGATGAAGCCGAACCCGCTGATAAAGACGATGTGCAACGCGCCGACACCTACTTGCGGCAAAAGGGCCTCTGCGATGAAGCCGGCGAGGATCATGACCAATCCCACGCGCAGCCAATTGCCGAGAAATGTCCGGCCCTCGCGTGTCATGCCCATCGCGAGATAGAGCGCAATCGCGCCCACGCGCAGCCACGCTGCAAAGCTGGTCAAGCCGCACGCTTCCAGGATGAACGTGCTGTTGATCGTAAGACCGATGGCGGCAGCGAAGGCTGCCCGTGGCAGCGACCCGGCCGGCATGGCGCGACCTTCCGGAAGTTCGTCGCTGCGCGGCACATCGAGGAGCCTCGGCAGCAGGAACTTGCGTTAAGGCTACCGCCACAAACTTCCTCGACTCCGCTGCGCCTCGCTCGGAATGACCGAGAAGCGGCGACCAAAAAATTGGAGTCGCCGAAGCTCTGGATTCGATCGTAGCCGGCGACACGCGCTATTAACGAGACGCCTAGGTTTTTCGCGCGCCGCGCTCGATTATACGACGAAGCAGCAGAAGAAAACGAAAGGCCGCTTCCGTTCTTCACATAGCGGGGCCTGAGCTGCTCGAGGGTTTGCGAGTCTGCCCCGGTCTCGCCTTCTGCAAAGCGGAACATAGGCATTCTGCCTGTGCGGCCAACAACATTCTGTCCGTTTGTTTTGGCTTTCAGCAGAGTTACAACTCCGCTGGCCGCACAGGTTGAAAACCTGTGTTCCGTTACTTCAGCGCCGGGAGCTTGATATCGCACTCGCCGCGCCAAACGCCGTCGCTGCCGCGCTTTACTTCGAGGATAGCGGGATGCCCGCCGTTATCCGCCTCGTGCT
>JACCTI010000467.1 GCA_013812515.1 Chthoniobacterales bacterium | reverse complement strand
GGACAATTGGAAGTGCCGTTGATGCCGGAAGTGGAAGCGCACCTGCTCTCACTGCCGAGCAGCGACGATCCGGCAGCAAAGCTTTGCCCGAAGCTCGCCAGCAAGGGCACAGGCGGCAATCGTGGCCTCTCTTCGATGTTTCAACGCGTCATGGCTGCGGCGGGGATTTACTCCGATCGTGGCGTTGAGAAGAAGGGCAAGGGGCGGCAGTTCAAGACGCTCGGCTTTCACTCGCTGCGTCACACGTTCGTTTCCGAGCTGGCGAATGCCGACGTTCCGGCTGATGTGCGACGCCAGATCAGCGGGCACAACGACGAGAAGATTCACGAGCGTTACACGCACTTGGACGTGGACACCAAGCGCCGCGCGCTCGCACATCTGCGGCCACTGCATGAGCCGGGCGAATGACAGATCAATCGAGCGCGCGCTTCCATTGCTCGGGTGACGCGCAACGAGTGACGGATGCGGCAGAAGCCGCCCTAACTAGCCTCCGGCCCGGTCCGCGGCCTAGATCAGCACCCGGCCCGTCGTCGCTCAACTTCGATGCGCGCCTCGGTGTCACCTGCGTCGCCCGTAAAGACGAGCTCGGAGAAGTAATCCCCTTCAATGATCAGCGGAAGTCATGAAGTCGCTTCAGGAAGCGAATCAGTCCTGAGGCGTCATCCTCCGGGTGACGTGACCGTTCGCTCCGCTCGTTATTGCGGAATCAGTTCGATGTAGTCGAACGCGAGCGTGTAGCCAGTGCTGTTTGAATTCTTGCCGGTAACGAAGAATTTGAAAGCATGATTCCCTGAGTTCAGATTAACGGTGCCAAGATCGCGCTCGCTGTAGTTCACGCTGGGAGAATACTCATCTTGAGTCAGTCCCTGGTTCACCCCGTTTATTGCGAGCTTGAACTTCCCTTTGTTCGGCTTGGTCTGCACGCCCACTTTAACTCTGTAGGTTCCGACTTTCGCGACTGGCACGGTGTAAGTAATGTAATTGCCGACTGCAACGGCATTGAAGTACGTGCCACTACCGCCGCTGGCAGCAGAAGCGTTAAAGGCTCCATACCATTGCGTCGCCGTGTACCCAGCTGGCACAGACGTGACCGCCTGGACTTGTTAGGCTGGACGTCCGGGAATTTAATCGATTGCGCCTCATGCCCGGACTCGCCTTCGCATTGCCTGCTCTAAGTGTGTTCGTCGTTCTCGCGCTGCAAGTCTATCTGCTGATCCGCGAGAATTGTGCATTCGTTCGTTGGCCTCTTCGCAGCGAGCGCGTTGCTGCATCTGATCCAGGCGCTCGGCTTCCTCGCATTGGAATTAGCACCCGGCGGCATCTCCGCGCATAATCGCTACCTCCCGATGCTCTCGGCCTTCGGCATCCTGGGCGGATTGGTCTCGCTGGCCGGTTTCATCGCTCTGGCGCTCTTTCTTCTGAAAAGAGAGAAGCCGTCACCGTAATGCACCCACGTCGCGACCGCTTCCCGCAACACGATCGCGGGTGATCACGGGCTGGTCGTGGATATGGGTCGCAGGGCGATGTCGTTCCGGCGCGCGATGTTTAACGACGCGCATCGCGGCGATGGGGAGCGTTACGTAGTTGATCAGTGAACTCCTGACGGCTTTCCTTGTATTTGGAGCAGACTAGATGTGATGTCAGATGAACCTCGTTAAAGTGCGGCCCTATCGCCGCGGCTGGATGGTCTTTGCGCTCCTTGCGGTCCCGGCCTTCTTTGGCGTTCCGTCGCTGGAGGCTAACGCGCCACAGCCAAACATCGTCTATTTCCTAGTGGACGACCTAGGGCGTGCCGACGTGGGCTTTAACGGGAGCAAGAAGGTGCAGACGCCGAACATAGATCGGCTAGCTGCGGAAGGTGCGATCCTGGATGCTTACTACGTGCAGCCTGTCTGTTCGCCGACACGTGCGGCGCTGATGACGGGGCGGTATCCCACCCATACCGGCGTCTACCACGTGATTCAGTCCGAAGAGCGCTGGGGCTTGCCGCTGGCGGAGCGGACGCTGCCGCAGGCATTAGGTGAAGCGGGCTACACCACCGCGCTTTGCGGTAAATGGCACCTTGGCGCTTTTCAGCGGGAGTATCGGCCGACGAAGCGCGGGTTCGACCACCAATACGGGCACATGTTCGGCATGATTGATTATTTCACCCACAAGCACAACCAGCAGCTCGATTGGTATCGCGATGACCAGCCGTTGGCCGAAACCGGTTACACTACGCACCTCATCGCGCGGGAAGCTTGTCGGCTCATCGACCAACAGCCCGCCGGCAAGCCGCTTTTTCTCTACGTAGCCTTCAATGGAGTCCACTCCCCGTACCAGGTACCGGATGAGTACAGGAAGAAATATGACAATTTGACAGGCGTGCGGCGGACGCAAGCGGGAATGATCTCCGCCGTCGATGAGGCGATTGGGCAAGTCATAGCCGCGCTCGAGGAGAAAGGTCTGAAGCAAAACACACTCATCATTTTCTCCAGTGATAATGGCGGGCCGCGGCCGGGAAAAGTGGCGATGAACACGCCGCTCCGCGCGGGCAAAGGGACCATCTACGAGGGTGGCATCCGCGTGTGTGCGTCTGCTACCTGGCCGGGCAAGATTCCTGCGAACACGATTATCAAGGAGCCGATGCACGCCATCGATTGGTATCCGACACTGCTGAAGCTTGCTGGCGGATCGCTCGCGCAAAGGCTTCCACTCGATGGGCTAGACATTTGGCCCATGCTGACCAAAGGCGCGAAGACACCGCACGACGCGATCCTGCTTGTCGGCAGAACGCCGGCGCAAGCCGCTCTCCGCATGGGCGACTGGAAATTGTTGCGGCAAGCCAGCGAACAAGACGAGGAAGAGACAGCTTCTGCGGCACCGGTGAAAACAAATCGCGAGGCAGGTGAGGGTCCCTTCGAGCTCTACAACCTTGCCGAGGACATTGGTGAGTCGAAAAACCTCGCGGCGGCGGAGCCGGAGAAGGTGAAAGACCTCCAGGCACGACTCGAAGCCTTCCTCAGGGACGCAGTGAAACCTGGGGATCAGATTGTTGGTCGACCTAGCGCGGGTTCGCGAAAAAAACGAAACCTTCAATCTCCGAACCGAGATCGCAGGGGTCCGACCAGAAGACGACCAGCGCAACGGTAAATTGAACATCATTTAAGTGCGGCCCCATCGCGGCGGCTGGAAAGATGTTTTAAAGTGCTGAGCATAAGCCATGCTTCACCGAAGGCGATGCGAAGCAATACGAGAGTCCGGCCAGTCGAAGCGTCCCTCTAGCCCAAATCGCCCACCTGCCGCGGCCATGCCAGCATGTACCTAGCCGAGAGGACTGGAGCATCTCGCGCAACGGCCCTGCATCAAATTACGTCGCCCGGACCTTACAGCCGGCTGATCTCGGACGAACGATCTTGAGCGTTCATGCGGAGGGAAAAAGAAACCGGGAAGAGCAGACGCAGCAGCCAGCTTGAAGTCCGGACCTCGGGGGTGCACGGCCTCGGCGTTTACACGACCGCGACGATCCGCAAAGGCACACGCGTCATCGAGTACACCGGGCGACACCTGCCCTGGGATGAAGCGATGGAGTTGCCGGCCCATGATCCGAAAAATCCGTATCACACTTTTTTCTTCTCGCTCGAGAACGGGGACGTGATCGACGCCGGACGGGGCGGGAACGACTCGCGCTGGATCAATCATTCTTGCGATCCGAACTGCGAGACAGCGGAGGAAGACGACCGGATTTTCGTCAACGCCTTGCGGACACTCCGGCGGGGCGAAGAGTTGTTTTACGACTACAAGATCGTTCCCGCGGAACGGCGGACCAAAAAGCTGGAGAAGAATTTCGCGTGCTACTGCGGTAGTGCGAAATGTCGCGGAACTATGCTGGAGCCGAGGTGATCGCGCCGTTGAATCAGCAGCGCTAATTCAGCGCGGAGTCCTTGACGCGTGGACCTTCGTTGCTCGTTAGACCGGCCTGCGTGCTTGTCCCAGCGCACCCGCTCACGCCGAAGAACAGAAGCACGACCGCCGTGCTGATGCGAAAGGACAGGGCAAACACGACTGAACCTGCGCGTCCTTAGCGCTTGCCTTTGACGTATTCGGAGATCTTCTCTTCGCTTCCCTTCGCCGACCAGACGAAGCGCATGAAATCGGCGGGATGAATGTCGTAGGCGCGGAAGAACTTCCGGTCGCCCCCGCAGCAATACATCAGGTTATCTGGCAACTCCCCGCGCAAACGGCCTTTCGCTTTTTGGATCACGCGCGGCAACCAGGGAATGCCGCCGAGCTGCGCGTCCTTCGCCGGCAGATCATCGACTTTGATGATCTTCTCCGACCAGACGCTGTTCTGCATTACGATGAAGTAATCGCGTCGCACCGCTGTGATGAGCAGCGCCGTCTCGGAGTCAAGATCGGATGAATCTTCCGCGTAATCGTAAAGCTCCATTGGCTTCGCGCCGATCGAGCGCAGAACGCCGACTTCGCGCGGAGTGAAGAAGGTTCCGACTTTCCGGTGTTCATTCCCGAACTTCACGAGCGCTTTGTCGTAAAGTTCACGAAATCGCTGATGCCATGCGTAGTTGATGTTCTTCATGGGCTAGGCCGCACCGTTCACCAGAATCGTCGAAGATGCCAGTGCCGCGCAGCAGCCTGGGTGCGCCCGTGACATTAGCCCCAAGGGAATTGCTCCCACGGTTGCGCTAAGTCCGGCGCTTTCCATGCGGGGCAGAACGCCGGGCTGTCGACGGGTTTTAGCGGTACGCCGGGAGCGGTGGCATGTTTGAGCCGTAGCGCGCAAGGAGAATCGGCAGCAGGCGCGCTCTCCACAACCGGGGGCATAAACACCTTGCGACGCGGCTGCGTAGCGAAAACAATAACGCTACCCACATGAGAAGAGAGAATGGAATCAGCCAATCTCCTCGCGGTGCTCAGCGTCCTCTTCAGGTCTGCTCGATCGCAGCCTTGGTCGCAACCCTGCTCTGGATGGTCTGGATCTTCGTTCCTGTGTTCACTGGAGGCGGGTCGCTGGACCTCGCTACGATTAGCCGCCGCGTGCTTATCCCAATCGCATTTATCATCTTGAACGCCACCGCCGTGATGCTGGTAGCTTCCGTCGTGGGCGCGATGTTCGCGGCGGCGAAGTGGCGGAGCGGGCACATGGCGGCTCGAGCATTGCTCACCGGCGTTTTCCTCTTTGCAGCGGAAGCGATGCTGATGTGGCGACTCTCGCTTGCTCTCGGCTCAAGTCATCGAGCTGATCCCGTCTCGTCGATCGTCGCAGGGATCGCGGTCTCATTTCTAAGCACCTGGGTCCTGCTTGAGCCTTTGCTACGCTTGCCGCGAGACGCGAGTGACGCCGCGAACTTGGACGGCCTGGGGTTCGCTGGTTTGTATTGGCACGTTTTGTTGCCGAGGATGACACCACGAATTCATGTCGCTTCGCTTCCGCCCTTTGTCGCAGCGCTGGCCTATGTTCTGCCTGGTCTCGTCGCTGGATCCTGATCAATGCGAAAGTGAACTTTGACGGTGAACGTTCAGGGTCGATTTTTGCTGAAGCGAACCGGACGGAGAGACACCGGGCATCGAACGTTGAACGCC
>JACCTI010000466.1 GCA_013812515.1 Chthoniobacterales bacterium | reverse complement strand
CCAGCGCTACAATCGGGAGACGCTCGAGATCACATTCAAAGGCAAGAACATCGCGGACGTGCTCGATCTCACGGTGGACGAAGCGGCGCGTTTCTTCCGCACGGTTCCTTCGGTTTCAGACAAACTGGAAGCGTTGCTCGACGTCGGACTGGGTTATCTGCGGCTCGGCCAAGCTGGCACCACGCTTTCCGGCGGCGAAGCGCAGCGCGTCAAGCTCGCGACCGAGCTCGCAAAGAGAGCGACCGGGCGGACGATTTACATCCTCGACGAGCCAACGACAGGTTTGCACTTCGCCGATATCGAGAAGCTGCTCCAGGTCCTGATGAAGTTGCGCGACGCTGGCAACACGCTCGTCGTGATCGAGCACAACCTGGAGATGATCAAGTGCGCGGATTGGATCATCGACATGGGTCCCGAGGGAGGCGAAAGCGGCGGCCGTCTCGTAGGGACAGGAACGCCGGAAGAAATCGCGGCGCTGCCCGAGAGTTATACGGGACAGTACCTGCGGCGGTTGCTGGCAAGATGAAGAGAACCTCGAACCTCGAACCTCGAACCTCGAACACCGAACAGGGTGCCAACAGGCTCCTGCTCGTGCTCCTGCTCGTGCTCCTGCTCGTAATCGGATCCCCCTGGAGGGAAGCAAAGGCCGATGTCGCTGCTCAATTAGCGAACGCGACCCAGCCGCTCGCCGATGGCGTGCCGCAGGTCGCGGTCGTGCGTTTGCGGCAATTGCTCGCGGCGAGTTTGACGGCGGACGAGCGTCGCGCCGCGAAGGCGAAACTTGGCGAAGCCCTCGTCGCCGCGAACCAGCCAGAGGAAGCGCTCAAGATTCTGAGCGAGCCGAGTGTTGCGGGTTCGCCCGGCGCAGACTTCTTCCGCGCCCAAGCGCTCGCCGCGCTCTCCCTCTGGTCCGAGGCATTGCCCTTATATGAGGCCGTGGCCCGCGACAACGCTTCTCCTTTCCGCGCGGAGGCGCTTTACGGCCAGGCGGAATCGCTCCGCGCGCTGAGCCGGTTTGACGAAGCGCTGCAGGTGCTTGCCAGTCTAACGAAAAATCGGCGCTGGAAAGTTCGTGCTGGTCTGCGTTCCGTGGAGTTGCTCATTGACGTCAGGCAGGACCCTGAGGCGGCGACGCGTATTCTCAATTCGCTCAATCCGACTTCGGAGAGCGAGAAAATGGAGCGCCGCCTGCTCAGGGGTCGAATCCAGGTGCAGCTGAATCGTCCCGAGCGAGCGCTCCCGCTGTTTTCTCCCATCCTGAAGGATCCCGCCGGCGCGAGTCATTCCGTTTTGATCGCTGCGCTTTTAGCGCTTGCCGATGCCCACCTGCAGTCGGGAACGCCGGGAACGGGCGATAATTTTCTTGAGGAATTTATCGAGCGCCAGCCGCAGGACCCTGATCTGCCCCTCCTGTTTGCGAAGCTGGATGAACTCTACGCCGCGGAACGGAAGCAATCGCGACACGAACTCGGCCGATGGAGCAAAGATGCCGCACAACCCCGCGCCTCCTTATCGCGATGGTATCTCGCGCGCGCGGAACTGCGGCTGGGTCGCCGGGATGTGGCGCTGCAAACGTTCGAGCAATTGCGCGTGGATCACCCGGCCTTTCCCGCTCTCGCGGAAGCGTTCGTGGAATACGCGCGCCTGCAACTCGAGGATGAGATGGTCGATCAGGCGATCGCGACACTGGAGGACGCACGCAAGATGCGTCCAGCCCCAGCGATGCTGGAAGAAGTTTCCCTGCTCGAAGCGCGCAGCCAGTTCCAAGCGCAACGCTTCGAGGTGGCCGCACAAATCTATCGGCAGGTGGCGCAGTCTTCCTCGCGATATGGGGACGATGCGCTTTTCAATGCTTCGCTCGCGTGGCTGCAAGCTGGTGATGGCCGCGAGTTCAGCGAGGCGGATCAAGAGCTCGCGCGACGCGGCGCAAACGAGCAGACCCGCGCTGATTTGCGGCTTGAGCAGGGGCTCGCGGAAGCGATGCGCGGTGACGCGAAGGCCACGGAATCGTTGCAGAATTTTGTGCGCGAGTTCCCGAAAGACCCGCGAATTTCGGAAGCGTGGGTTGCCCTGGCCGAACTGGCTTTCCATGCCGCGCCACCGCGTCTCGAGGAAGCGCGGCAGAATCTCACGCGTGCCGCGCAGAGTCAGCCCACAATGGCGGCTAAAGAACGCGCGGAATATCTTTCGATTTGGTTGGAGGAAGCTGCTCCCCAAGCGGAGGACGCGAGGGTCCTCGACCTGGCGAGGAGCTTCATCCAGAAATACCCCGAGTCGGCTCTTCTGCCGGATGTGCGTTTGAAACTCGCTGAAACCGCATATCGCCGGCAGGATTTCGCGAGCGCGCAGACGCAGTTTGAAATTCTGGCGCAGGGAAACGCGAAGTCGCCCATCGCGGAGAAGGCGGAGTTTTTCGCCGCGCAATCTGCCATGCAGACGATGGGTCCGGCATCACTCGATCGTGCGCTCGTTCTGTTCGACAACGTGGTGAAGAAAAACGGCGAATGGAAATGGGCCGCGCGGAACGAGCAGGCGATTATCGAGCGCAGACTCGGCAAGCCCGAGGATGCGCTGACGCTTTACGATGAAGTTCTGAAAGGCGACGCGAGGGCGGCGGAGAAGCGCGAAGCACTTTGCGGAAAGGGCGACATTCTTTACGAGCTCGGGGTGAAAGATCCGGCGAACTACCAACGTGCGAGCGAGCTCTACACGCAACTCGCCGCCGACAGCGATTCCTCGGCGCACTGGCGCAATCAGGCGCTCTTCAAAAAGGGGATGTGTCTCGAGAAGCTGAACGTGCCCGCCGAAGCGCTCGACACGTTCTACACGATCATCGAAGGCGAGAGCAGCGCGGGGCGACCGCGGGAATTTTTCTGGTTTTACAAGGCCGGTTTCAATGCCGCGCGCTTGCTGGAGGAGCAATCGAATTGGAAACCAGCGGCGGCGATTTACGAGAAGCTCGCGTTTGCCGGCGGCGCACGCAGCGAAGAGGCCAAATCACGGCTGAACCGATTACGGCTGGAGCGTTTTCTCTGGGAAGAGTGATGCGCGTGGCGCTCCATCGCTTTGACAATACTCGTTAGGCCCGCATTCACAGGACAGGGCAGATTGCGCTCCGCACCTAACGCAGCAACGGCACCGTTCAGGTAGTCGATTTCCGTCGGACGAGCCCGCCGCAAATCCTGCAGCATGGAGGCGATGTTGCGCGAGCTCGCGAAGACTTCGTTGATGCGTGGCAGGAAATCGATCGCCAAGGTGACGCCTTCCGCCGCGGCCACCGCGAGGCATTCGGCGATGATCAGTTCCTTGAGTGGATCAAGACCCGGGTCGGCAATGGCGCCGACTTCGCAGCCCATCATCGCGGTAATCGGGTTGACCACGCAGTTGAAGATCAGCTTTTGCCAGACATCGGCGGCCATGTCTCGCGAGATGCGGCAATCGAGTCCGGCCGCGCTCAGCACACGGGCTATGCGCTCACTGCGTTCGTGTTGTTCGATGATCGTGTAGCCGGTCACCATGTATCTAATGGTGCCGGGCCGTTCGAAGATCGCGCCGAATTGCGTGACACCGCGGAGCACAATGCCGCGGTGAGCCAGTGCTTCGGTCGCGATTCGTTCACTCCCCAGGCCATTCTGGAGAGACAGAATCGTCGTATCGTCGCGAACGAGCGGCGCAATGGGAGCGAGCGCGGCCGAAGTCGCCGGCACCTTCGTGGTGAGGAGAATCAACGCGTCTTGG
>JACCTI010000465.1 GCA_013812515.1 Chthoniobacterales bacterium | reverse complement strand
TGCGGTGCGGGAGACATTGAGGAACGAATGCGGATTCGGCGGCGCCGGCGGCACCATGACATATCGCCGGCGGCCGATCCACAGGATCACGGTGGCGATGAACATGAGCGCGCCGGGAATACCGAAGGCGACACTCCCGCCATAGCTCCGAAGGAAAATCGGCATGAGAAGCGAGGCGAAGAAGGAACCGAAATTGATGATCCAGTAGAACGCATCGAACACCACCTTCGCGCGGTGCTTGTTGGTCTGGTCAAACTGGTCGCCGACAAACGCCGCCACGCACGGCTTGATGCCGCCCGAGCCGAGCGCGATGAGCGCCAGTCCGGTGTAGAAGCCGGTGCGGTTCGACTCGAACAGCGCGAGGCAGGCGTGGCCCAGGCAGTAGACGAGGCTGAGCCAGAAGATCGTGTTGTATTTGCCAAAGAAACGATCGGCCAGCCAGCCGCCCAGCAGCGGAAAGAAATAAACGCCGATCACGAAGGTGTGAAAGACGTCCTTCGCGGCCGTGGCGCGATCCCCCTCCGGTAGGTAGGTGAGCAGCGAGGAAACCAGGAACACTGTCAGGATGTTCCGCATCCCGTAGAAGCTGAAGCGCTCGCAACCTTCGTTGCCGATGATGTAGCGGATCTGGCGGGGAATCCGCGCCTGCGGGTCCGGCACCATCGCCTCCGCCGCAGGAGCGGGGTTCATCGTCGCTTCCTTCATGATGACGAGCGTCGGGAAAACGAACGCGGGGCGCAATCGCAAACACCATCAATCCGTCGTCCAGCGCGTTGATACTACCTCCTTATCAGTTGGCGCCACCCACTACGCCTAAATGGGCATTGTGCACTTGCCTGCGGATTGAAGGCGCGACCGCTGTAGTCACGGCGCTGCGTCCCCGTGTTTCCCCGGACCTTACTCGACAAATTTCTTCAGCCGGGCCAGCGCCTCGTCCCACTGGCTCGCGACCTGGCCGAGGTATTGCTCGCTTCTTCCAGTGGCCGGGCGTCGAGCTCGAAGAGAGACATTCGCGCCCCGCGCTTTCGGCGCGCACGAGGCCGGCGCTCTCCAGCACGCAAATGTTTCGTGATCGCCTGTCGGCTGATCTCCAGCCACTCCCTCAGCCGCGCAGAAATAGGTTCCACCCCAACACCGCCGTCAGCACCAGCAACACCAGCCCCGGCCAGCGGAAGAGATGCGTGGTGTCGCCTTTCACGCGGCCCAGCATTTTCAGGCCGACGCGCGGGAAAATGAAGTAGATGGCGCCTTTGACCACCTGTGCCCATCCCAGCAGCGTGATGATGATCGGGAGCCCCAACCACACTGGATGAAACGCCACGATGATGGACCCAAACCAAAGCGTCAGAAAAGCCATTCCGAATACTCCGGCTTCACCCTTACTATGAAGCCACCCGAAGAATTCACCCCATGCGCGTGGCGCAACAGTGTGTGACAAGCCGATCACTGCGAGCTGGATCAACACGAAAATCTCGAGACTTCGCTCCGTGGCTGTTTGCACGAGCGCAAAGTGCTCGAAATTCTATTAAGTGTCGGCAACAAAATGACGGCTCACGTCCGGTGCCGCCTTAACAGCAGACGTAATTCACGCTTTAGTCCCACCCCGCGTAATCGACTGGGCGACGCGATCTGCGCTACGCAAAGGGTTACTCATCATCTGGACCGTCGCCAAAAAACTCTGCAGTCTTACGCAAGAAGTCGGGCTTCAACGAGGATGCCAGTCCTAGCTCACGAATGCCACGGAGCTTTTCGGTCAGCACTTCGAAACTCAAAAAGCCACACGTCACTGCTAGTGGTTTTTCGCGTAGCTTGAACGTAGGCCGAAGTAGTTCGCTCTCCACCTTTTCTTTCCGCTCTTCGGGCGCGACGAGAAATAGATCGATTGCGAGATTTGGTTGCAAGGCGAGTAAGTCGCTCATCCGTAGCAAACCAGAGTAAACCGATGTAGTGCTTTCCACTTCGAATGCGGCAACGATTGAATTCCCTTTGAGCCACAGGACGTCGATGAGTTCGATAGTGCGGTTAGTTGCCTCATTGAACTGAGTTGGAAGGACCGTGATTATTCCCTCCAAGTTTCCAAGAGCTACTCCGTTCCACGCCTTGGACCGGTCGTTCCGGGCTACCCATAGGTCGAATCCCATATCTCGTCCTAACGCTAGCAACAAGTGCTGGATTTCTGTATGACGCGTTGTCGAAACGGCTCTCTCTATCTCAATCGCAGGGGAGTCCGGCCGTGCGATTTCTTCCGGGTCCGGAATACTAACGACGGTGGTAATCGTATCCCGTCCGCGCTTGCTCTCCGCTTTGTAGAACGGTCTTCGCGCGAGTTTCTTTGGGTCGACCGGTCGCTTCTCCGGATGATCGTGAGCGCTTCTCAACAGCTTCATGATGAGCTGCGCATCGGCGTCGCGTTTGAAGCGGTTAGGGCTCATCCGCAGGAATCCGTTGTAGCCCGGTCGGTCTGCAGCAGATCGATAAAAAACAACCTTGCCCTCCAGTTCCTGCATCGGCACTCCATGTTCTGGTGCCAGCACGACCAACGGTTTCACTGCGAGGCGCTCGGGGAACGCGTCAAATTCCCAAATGTCAGAACGGTCTCTGCTCCGGCCCTGAACTTCGAGGGCTCCAACCCATCTCATTAAGCCAGTTCATAGCAAAGAAGTATGTCGCCGGCTTTATTCGCTCGACGGCGTTACGCATCCGCTTTCGGAACCCGCTTACATTGGCTCCGTGATCCTGGAACTCCTGCCAGGTCTGTCCGGTGAACAAGTCTAGCCAGTAAGTCATCGAGGACAGTCTTATCAGGCCTGCAGCGAATCCGCCAGCAGGTTCCGGCGGCAAACACCTTAATTGTCGCGCCCCGGTTCTCTCCGTAATGTTTGCTCGGTTTTGGGCACGCCTGCTCTCGACGCGCGCATTGCGATCTCCAGCCTCAGCTTTGTAAGACTGCCACCGACTTCGTTAGCCTGCATCCGTATTTCAAAGCGCTTCCGGGTAAGCTGGAGCCTTCGAAGCCCGGCCGGCCGGCGCCTTTCGCGAAAGCCGGCGAGGGAGGAGAAGAATCTCTTCTATACTCGACCCGCGCGCAGGACGTCACGACGCGTGCAACTTTGCCTCGCTCTTGATCAGCCGCTGGTGTAAGGCATTCGCCGCAAACCACGCATGTCTCCGTTGTTGCTCGAGAAGATTAGCAAAGACTTCGCTACCATCTGGACGACGATCGACCCGATCGGGA
>JACCTI010000457.1 GCA_013812515.1 Chthoniobacterales bacterium | reverse complement strand
GGCGTCTCTGCCATGGCAATCAAGGGAAACAAAGTCAGCAAGAATGCGCCGACTCGGCGACACGGAAATCCGTGCCGCCGCATCAATCGGAGCGGGCTGTCTGGTTCCTGTGAGTCTACTTGCTTTTGAGGGTCGCAGTTGCCGTGTGTGTGATCGTCGGGCTGCCACCGGTGCCAGTGACCGTGAAGGGATACGTCCCCCTCGCCACTGATTTTGCCGCTGTCACAGTGAGGGTCGTCGACGAACCGGTTGCAGGATTAGGTGCGAAGGCTCCCGTCGCTCCCGCAGGCAAGCCACTCACTGACATCGTGACCGGCGAACTGAAACCGCCCGTTCGCGTAATCGCCACGGTGTAGGTAGCTGTTCCACCATTGGCCGGAACCGTTACTGACGACGGACTGATCGACAGCGCGAAGTCCGGAGCAGGTGTTGGCGTCGGTGTCGGTGTCGCTGTTGGCGTTGGCGTTGCTGTCGGCGTCGGCGTCGCTGTTGGCGTCGGTGTCGGTGTCGGTGCTGCGCAGGCGCCCGGTCCCGCCGTGTTGTCTACGAAGCCAGACACGGTCCCGCTGAATTGCGAGGAGGTCGTTGAGCCGCCGGATGTATTGACCACCACGACGAAGTTCGACTGCGGAGCCACGGTAAACGAATACGTAGCGGATCCCACCGTGTTTCCCAAGCCGACCACTCCACTGTCGCCGAGGTAGTTCGTGCACAAAGCCGCTGGGTCATAGCTGCCCTGGTACGCCGCGCTTTGGATGTCACTGCCACCCAAAGCAGCGTCGATTTTCACGGTATAGCACCTGGCCGCTCCGCTGGTGTTGTTGAAGGTGAATGTCTTGTAATTGCGGACACCGGCAGTGCCGATTCCTCCCGGGCAGCCCTTTCCGCTGCACGTGCTTGCAACGCCATCGCGGCCCAGTCGGTCGGTCTGAGACGGATCCGTCAACGCGATCGAGCTGGCGGGAATCGTCTGGTTGGCGCCGCCGCCGCAAGTCGGAACCGTGAACACGAGCGACTTGGTCCCGCCTGTATACGTCAAATTAAGCGACAGGGCGATGTCAGTGCCGCAAACGAATGAGCTGGATGTCGAAATCTTGTATGGCGTGGCGTTCGTGCCGCTCCCGTCGATCAGCATGTCGGGATACGTCGCGCTGCCGTCAACCACCGTGACGCCTGCGGTCGTTGTTGTGAGCGTCGCCGAGATCGCGGTCGCTTTGGCGCAGCCGTTGTTCTTCACGGGCATGTTTAGCTTCACGCACTCAGCCTTGTTGACCTTGCCGTTGTTGTTGCCGAGCGAGTCGTCGATCGCGACGGGGCCGTTCGGCTCCAGCTTCGAGGCGCCGGTCATGATGAAGTTCGCGGTCGCCGTGCCACCGCTGCCAGGGCTGACACTGGCCGAAGCAGGCGAAGCGCTCGTGCAGTTGCGGTCGGCGTCGGCGGCTGTTGCCGTGTAGCTGCCGGCCGGGACAGAGATCGAATAGACGCCCGAGGCGTTACTGGCCGCGGCGTAGCCGTTGTTTAGCGTGACAGTGACTCCGGAGATCGGAGCGCCGGTTTCGGACGAGGTGATCGTTCCTGACACGGTGCCCCACGCCTGAGCGTCGGTGCAGGAAGGGAACCTGTATTTTGCGATGCGCGTTGACCAGTTAAAGCTACCGTCCGTCTTCAAGTATTCGTTCGTGTAGTAAAAGGTGCATTGGTCGATCGGGTCGAGCGTCATTGCGCTGTAGTCGCCCCAGCGATTGCCTGCGGCTAGCTGGACACCGCCGCCGGCGGTGACAGTGGTCTCGGCGCCCATCGTGTTGAGGGCATCAGTACCTAGGCGGCCGGTCATGTAGATGCCCGGCTTGGTCGAGGTGCTCGATTTGCTGTAGCCGAGCGCGATGTTGCGGTCTTTGTCCATTGCGATGGAGGGCATGAAGCGGTAATCGGTATCCGGATCGAACGTGCCAGATTGGTAGAGCGACGGTGTAGCCGTGGAGCTGCCAGCGTTTCTGAACTCCATCCATTTGACGGCACCGTGACCCGGCACGCTCGTGCTGCCGGCGGTCGGCCCACTGGCAAGAAGAGATTCCTGCGGGGCAGCTTGCGTGCCGTTATTGCGATAGGCCAAGCGGTACATGTAATGGTCCGAAATGTTGTCGAGATAGTCGGTGGCAATTGCAGGTGAAGGCTGCGGGACGCAGTCGCGGCCGTTCGTGTTGCTCACGCACGGCGGCGTGCTTATGCCAACCGTGGAGATGACTGCAGAGGTGAGGGCGATCGTGGGTGTCGTTCCCCACGTCACCTTCACTCTGGTCGAGTCGGTCCTATTGGTGAATTGGCCATTAGGTCCCAGAATAAACGCCGCCTCGCCGGCCGGCGGAGGAGTCAAACTGTCGAGATCGGCCGGCAAAAAACCATACTGGATGGCGCCTCCATCTTTCGCGAGATCGCTCGAAAGCTGCCGGGCTGGGAGACCTGCGATCATCTTCTCGCGCTCGAAAACGTAGACCCGGCCTGCAAGATAGGAGGTGCCAGCCGCATTGAACACGTGCGTGGTCATGTAGTAGCCGTCCGGCCAGACGCCGGTGTGCGGGTAATCGACGAAATTCGTGCCGTCCGTAAGGAAATCGTAGAGGTAGTACGCCCCAGTCGCGTCGGAAGTCTCCGAAACCGCGACGCACTGATGAGAGTAGCTCCCGCTCGGCCCGCCGACGAGGAACTGGGAAAGCACCCAGCGGCCCGCAAGGATATCATAGGAGACCACCGGGTCGCCGTCGTTATGCGAAGCGCAAAGGCCACCGAGCGGCTGGAAAAGAGTGTTGCCAGCAGCCGGGCCATACTGCAACGCGCCGGTGTCCTTGTCGAAGATGGCAAAGCTCGTGTTGTTCCACTGCACATACTGCGTCGCACCGACGCGGCCGTTCACGTCGGGTGGATTACTCGAAGGGGCAAATCCCGCAAGGCCAACCCCGACACCGTCCCAGCCACTGCCAACAGCGGTTGGCGCGGAGTACACAGGACCCAGGGTCGTCTGCATAGGTCCAGCCGGGCCGCCGTTTTCGGTCGGCGGCTGGGGACGGATTGGTTCCGGATGATCATGGCCAGGAGCCTTGGACGGATGGATAGCTTTCATATCCCGCAGCGGACGGCTGCGGATTGGCTTCACGTGGCGCCGGTCTGTAGGCGGGCCTGCGTAATCGGGAGCCCCGGCATTCGCGACGCTGCCATTTTGCAATGTCCCCTGTGCTTCCACGGATCGACCAGTGAGCCCGCTAAGTGCAACGATTGTGAACGTGACGCCCAATAAGCACAGCGCGAATCCGAGAAGCGCGCGTGGGTTAAAGTAGGCGGATTGCGTGAATGTTTTTTTCTTCATTGGGAGTTGGGATGCTTAGATCTTAAAAGTAAATCTTCAAGGGCGGGCCAGTGAAGCGATCACCGGCTAAGGAGTTCTACTAGGCGAACGGCGGCGTGTCACGTCTTATTTACTTCACTTCAGCAGAAATATTTCGCGAGAGCACCGCGTAAAGAGTACACGGTCACGCCGAGTCTACGAGCGTCCGCTGCAGGGCCGTGCTCAGATGCCCCCAACGCTGGTGATCGCAGACCACAGCTAATTCGCTGTTCGTTCGATTGGTTGGTGGCCGGGTTGCTGAACTGCCGCTTGCGCCTCCTGCGCCCTTTGTTGAGCTTGCACTGAAGCCTGGTCGGCGCTCTGCGTCGCTTGGGCCTTGAGTTGATCTATCTGCTGCTGGAGCGCTGGAGGAAGCTGAACTTGCGCCGCCTTATCGCTGTTGCTGGCGGCAAAATCGGCTAATCCCGACGCAGCCCCCGCCAGGCG
>JACCTI010000429.1 GCA_013812515.1 Chthoniobacterales bacterium | reverse complement strand
CTGGGCGAAGCCTGGCATGACGATGGGCGCATGATGACGAAGCGAAACACGTTCACGGATTTCATCGCCTGCGGCGATTACCTGGTAGAAAACAAATACACGACGCACCAACGGATGGTGATACAAGGCGGCAGTGCGGGCGGTTTGCTCATCGGCGCGACAATCAACATGCGGCCGGATCTGGCAAAAATCGCGATCCTGGACGTGCCTTTCGTTGACGTGATCAACACGATGTCGGACGCATCGCTCCCCCTCACGACCGGTGAATACATCGAGTGGGGCAACCCGAACAACAAGGCCGAGTACGAGTACATGAAGACCTACAGCCCCTACGACAACATCGCGGCGAAGGATTACCCGACAATGTTGCTCTATACTTCGCTGAATGATAGTCAGGTGCCGTATTGGGAACCGGCGAAGTTCGCGGCCAAACTGCGTGCAATGAAAACCGACAAGAACCCGCTCCTCTTCCGAATCAATCTCGATGCCGGGCATGGCGGAGCATCAGGGCGGTTTGATCGTCTGCGCGAAGTGGCCTTCGAATACGCGTTCGGACTCGCCGCGCTGGGATTGGTGAAAGATGGGCCGACTTCCGCCGCCGGTGCTGGGGAGTGAAGTGAGACTGAAGCAAACACCGCGCTCCGAATCAGCCTTGAATGTTTTGCGATCTCTCGTTAGGCTGCTCTCCTTATTGCTCGTGAAGCCTGCGGAAAATGACGCAGGAGAGGCGAAGGTTAGTGCAATCCACGAGAGCGCCAGCGAGTGGGAAACGCCGCGGCGATCAGACGCGCGCTTCTTTTCGTCATTACAAGTGGTTGCAAAACTCGACTTCGGCGTTGTAGCGGCGCTCTATGAGCGCCGTCTCACTTGGGCAGGTCCAGGGTTCGGCGGTCACAGACTGCCGCTACAGGACTTTTGAAAGCGCTTCTAATCGAGCAAGCCGCTGAGGCCCGCCCAACCGATCAACGACCAAAGCGCGGAATGTGTCCGCTCGACTCCTGGTAAGCCGCACCAGCGGTGATGTGGAATTTGTCGTTTCCTAAGCCGCCAATGATGTAAGTCTGGAAATCCTCCCGGCCGTACTTGCCGTCCGACCTGCCGTAGAAAACGCCTACTTCCCCGCCCGAATGATACCGATTCAATCGCAAGTTGACGACGCCACCAGGGCGATCGGTTCCATGCACAGGAGAAGTCGTCACCTGCTGCACTTCCACGGCTTTCAGGAACGCCACAGGGAAGAGGTCCAGTGGAGCGGATGCCGTCCCGCCCAACCCGCTCGAAAGCGGGAAACGCCGTCCGTCCAGGAGGGTCAAGGCCGGCAGACCATGAATCAGGACCGAGCCTTCCGCCGTGCTGAAGAGGTCCGGTCGAGAGAGCCTGAGCGCGGGGCCCGCGTCGATCTCACCAGTGCGGCGCAATTGCTCAGGCGTGATCGTTTCCGCGGTGCTTGCTTCAAGGCCATCGGTCTGCTGGGCCGCCAGCGGGAGACACAGCGTGAGGAGCGCGAGAACGGCAGAAGCGCGTTTGATCATGAACGAATGCACAGCAGAAATGCCCGTCGCGCCATCTAAATCTGAAGAAGTCGTATCTGCGGACTTATCTCTGCCTCAGCGAGCGGATCTGTTCGTGTCTGCCTCTATTTGCAGGCTGACGACCCGGCAGATCGGTCAGGCTCAACCTCGCCACATCCAGCGCGGCGTAACCGCGCCTTGTTATCCACTGGAAATCCTACGCCCGCACCCCCGGTTCGGCTCCTGACAATGCGGCGAGCGCTTGCTGATAGATCGCGAGCGCCCCGCGGAAGTTGTCGATGCTGATGTTTAGGTCGCGGAGGAGTCCATCCTGCAGGCCGTAAATCCAGCCATGCACGGTTAAACTCTGGCCCCGCTCCCACGCGTCGCGCGCTATCGTCGTCTGGCAGACGTTCGCCACTTGCTCGATCACGTTCAGCTCGCACAAACGATTCGAGATGTCCGCAGCGCTGCCGAGCGTCGCCAGGAATTTGTCGTGCTTCTCGCGGACGTCCTGCACGTGTCGGAGCCAATTATCGCTCAATCCGAGGCGGTCGCGTCGCAGCGCGGCCACGACGCCGCTGCAGCCGTAGTGACCCGTGACGATAATGTGCCTGACCTTCAGCAGGTCGACGGCGAATTGCATCACGGATAAGCAGTTCAAATCCGTGTGTACCACGAGATTCGCGACGTTGCGATGGACGAACAGGTCTCCGGGCTGTAAGCCGACGATCTGGTTCGCCGGGACGCGACTGTCGGAGCATCCGATCCAGAGATAGCTCGGCGACTGCTGCCGCGACAGATGAAGAAAGAATTCGGGGTTTTGTTGCCGGATGCGATCGGCCCAGACTTTATTACTGTCGAAAAGATGGGTGAGTGTTTCCATGTTTGTCCGCCGTGAGTCTAGCCTAACGAGAGGTAGCGCGCTGGTCTTCACTGTAGCATCGGATTCTCGCGTGGGGTTCTGTCAAGGCAGGCTGCGCTGTAGAAATCTAGTTTCGCTCCATATTACAATTTTGTAACCCGCTGCTATGGTTCGCCCCAAATCCGAAATCCTCTCGCTTTTCACCGCAGCTCTTTCCCTTCTCCTGCCTAGTTCGAGTGCTTCTGCGCAGATGGCTAAATCATCCGCCATCTTGTGACGGCGAAGAGATTCCGAGTTCCTACGGAGCGCCTCCCGCTTTCTCGCGCACGCGCTTTGCGCCCCTCACCACCGCGTATGTGCTCCCTCCGGGGCTCATTTCTGGCCGCTACGATCTGGGAGGGAATCTTCCCGCTTCACGGCAGCTCCGATCATCAGTTCACGCAGGAAATAGAGGTTGGGTTACCGCACCCGTTTGGCTTGGCCGCCAAAGTTGCCGTAGAAGAGTTGGAAGGCCGCTCGCAAGGCAAGACAATCAACCTGGAAGGCCGTTACGCACTGGCCGATTGGAACAAGATTCCGCTCCACCCGACGATTTTTGCCGAATAAATCTGGGGTGGGCCGCATTCTCACCGCGTAAGAGGTCGGCGAAGAAGGAGAGGGCGAAACATCGTCTTTCCCGCCTCTCACGACATGCTCAACCAATGACGGCGACGGAACCAAGAGATCAATCATGAAGAGCGGCCAAACTTACCG
>JACCTI010000427.1 GCA_013812515.1 Chthoniobacterales bacterium | reverse complement strand
GTGAGCGCGGGCTCGCCCGCCGTCCGCCGGCCCCACATTTCGGAATACACTCCGTCGCGCGAAATCAGCTGTTCATGCTGGCCGCGCTCCACGATTCGACCTCGCTCCATCACGAAGATTTGATCGCAATCGACAACCGACTCCAACCGATGCGTGACGAGCACGATCGTTCGAAGCCCTTTTAGACGGCGGAGAGTCTCGACCAAGTGCCGCTCGTGCTGCGGATCCAAAGCGCTGGTTGGCTCGTCGAGAATCAGAAACGGCGCTCGGGTCAGCAGAGCACGCGCGATGGAGAGGCGTTGCCGCTGGCCGCCAGAAAGATTCTGCCCGCCTTCGGCGAGAAGTGTATCGTAGCCTTCTGGCAGTTGCTCGATGAACTCGAACGCTCCGGCCATTTGTGCCGCTGACGCGATCTCAGCGTGCGTCGCGGAGGGACGGCCGTAGGCGATATTCTGCGAAACGCTTGCCGGAAGAATGATGCTGTCCTGTCCCACAAGAGCCATGTGAGCGCGCAGGTCAGCAATTCGCACATTGCGGAAATCAAAGCCGTCCAATCTCAACGCGCCCGATGTCGGATCATAGAAGCGCAGGATCAACGTGAGTAGTGTGCTTTTGCCGGTGCCGCTCGAGCCGATGAAGGCCACCATTTCGCCGTCAGGAATTTCCGCCGAGACATCGGCCAGAACGGATTGTGCCGGGCGATATCCGAAGCCGACTTGGTCGATCGTGAGAGTGCGGCGCTGAAGCGGCAAACGGAGAGCGCTCGGCGATTCAACGATGGCTTCCGGGGTATCGAGGATGCGAAAGACGCGACGGGCCGCGGCTTCGAAGAGCCTGACCTTGGCGACAAACTCGGTGAGCCATTTCAGCGGGTCCCAGAGTTTGCGGACGTAATCGAGAAAGATCAGCAGAGTGCCGAAAGTCATGCCGGTCGCGACCGGGCGGAGAAACTGGTCGCGGTAAACCAGGTAGCCGCCATAACCGAGGATAATCGCGCCGCCGATCGCGAGGATGCTGTCCCGCGCGAGCGGATAGAGTTGTTCCTGCCAGTTTAGCCGCAGCAAGGCATTGACGCTGCGCCGGACCGCCCCGCGGAATAGGCGGAATTCACCGCGTTCCCGCCGGAAAGCCTGCGCCAGCGAAACACGGGACATCGCCTGCTGGATCACGCTGGTCAGGTCCGTATCGATCTGTTTCGACTCAAGCGCGCGTTCGTGAATGCGCAGACCGAAGCGCCAGTTGCTCCAGATGATAAATGGCGCGACGGCGAATGCAGCGACGGTCAGTGAGACATTGCGTGAGAGGAGGATGAGCGTCATCACTGTGAGCGTGACCGCGGCGACGGCGGTGCCGATGACGGTGTCCATGATGCCCCAGGGCCCGAAGGCATCGCTCATCAGGCGATAGATCGCGTCACCTTGCGGCCGGGCGCGGTGATACGTGAGGCCCAACCCCTGCAGCTTCGTGAAGAGATCGTTACGCACTCGCGTCGTTCCGCGATAGTTCAAATTGTAGTTGATCATCATCCGAGTCATCCAGACGACATAACCAACGATCTGGAGCGTCATTCCGATGAGCACCAACCCAACGATCTGCCCCAATTTGGTGGGCGGTAACACGGACAGGAACAGCCGATGGATCGCGTCGTTGTGCGGCGTCTGCGTCAGCACACTATCGATGAGGACGGCGAGCGGCCACGCTTCTAGCAGCCCGATAAGAACCGAGATGGCGATCAGCACTACGAGCAACGCGATCCAGCGCCAATCGGCTCGGAAATACGAAATCGCGCGAAAGTCGACGGCGACTGAGCGCGCTTCTGGTGGGTCATGCGCTTGGAGAGATTTCGGCTGCATGACGATCGCCAGATTTGCGGTCTCCTTTCGCGTGTCGGTTCAGCTTGTTAGCGAAGCACTGCGAAAGGGAAAAGTGGAGCGGGTGACGAGACTCGAACTCGCGACGTCCTCCTTGGCAAGGAGGTGCTCTACCACTGAGCTACACCCGCATCTTGAGCGGGTGCAATAATGTCCACCCGCTCTTTGCGCGCAAGGTTTTTGTCTGCTTGTGAGAGGGCAATCGAACCTATGTGGCGTTCTGCGCGCAAAGGGACCAACGAGTCCTTCACGGCGGAAGTTATTTTTGAATCCAAACCGCCTCCCAGCTGCATCTCACTGCCAAAGAATGACTATGAAAACCATGTTCGTTACCTGCCTCTTGTCCGTCGCCTTCCTCGGAAGCGCGTTCGGTCAAGATCCCACCGTTC
>JACCTI010000412.1 GCA_013812515.1 Chthoniobacterales bacterium | reverse complement strand
GCATTTTGGATGTTCCGCCTGGCCACTTACTTCATCATCGCCTGCGCGAGCTACATCTTCCTTGATATCGGCATCAAAGGCAGCCGGACGCTTTTCACTTCCGAGCCGCCGTTCATCAATCTGGCCTTCCTGAGCGAACGACCGCAGACGCTTTACGTCTTCGATTTTGAAGGAAAAAAGATGACGCTCGGCGACCAGGATTTTCGCAAATGGCAGGCGGAGCATCCGGAGGCCGTCGTAGAGCCGCAAACAGTTGCGTATTCGGCCGGCGGCATCTGGCCGTGCATCGTCGGAACGGCATTGCTCGTTGTCGGGTCGATGACGCTGGCGCTCGGCATCGGAATCAGCAGCGCAATTTATCTCAGTGAATACAGCCGGGGCGGTCCATTCATCCGCCTGGTGCGAATCGCGATCCTTAATCTCGCGGGCGTGCCGTCGATTGTCTTCGGACTCTTCGGTTTTGGTCTTTTCGTGATCTTTTTTGGCTGGAACGTGTCGCTCCTGGCTGGCTGGTTCACTCTTGGGCTGATGATTCTGCCGGCGATCATAACCGCGAGTGAAGAATCACTCCGCGCCGTCCCGCAAGGATTGCGCGAAGGATCGCTCGCCCTCGGTGCGACCAAGTGGCAGACGATTCGCAAGAACGTCCTGCCGTATGCCATGCCGGGCATTCTCACTTCATCGATTCTTGGCATTGCGCGGGTCGCGGGCGAGACCGCCCCGATCATGTTCACGGCTGCCTACGCGATGCGGGATGAAATGCCCTGGCAAGTCAGCCGCGCGGCCGAATTCGTCTTTCAAGGCGTCATGGCTCTGCCCTACCACATTTACGTCGTCAGCTCGAAGATCCCGCAGAACGAATACACCGAGCGGGTGCAATATGGCGCCGCGCTCGTCTTCCTTATCCTGGTCATGCTGATCGCCCTGACCTCGATCGTGTTGCGAGAAAGAAGCCGGAGTCGTTTATCATGGTAACCCTCTTAGAAGTGCCTTCCACCCACGTGAACACAACAACCCCCCCACCAGCGGTCGACCCGAGCGCCGGCCGCCGAGCGAGCGTGGACGAAGAGAGCGCCGAGGCAATCATTCAAATCCGCGACCTGGACTTCGCCTACGGCGCGAACAAGGTCCTGCACGAGATCACGCTCGATATCCCGGCGCGGGCCGTGACCGCGTTCATCGGGCCATCCGGCTGCGGCAAGACGACCCTGCTTCGCTGCTTAAATCGAATGAACGATCTGATCGAGAGCGCGCAGATCACGGCCGGTTCGATCAAAATCGAGGGTGTGGATATTAATGATCCGGGCGTTGATGTAGTCGACCTGCGGCGAAACGTTGGGATGGTTTTCCAGAAATCGAATCCGTTCCCGAAATCGATCTACGACAACATTGCCTACGGTTTGCGGATCGCGGGGATCACGAAGCGCTCGCTGATCGACGAGGCCGTCGAGAAAAGCCTGCGCTCATCCGCGCTCTGGGATGAAGTGAAGGATCGGTTGCACGTGAGCGGCTACGGCCTTTCTGGCGGTCAACAGCAGCGTCTTTGCATCGCGCGCGCCCTCGCGGTGGAGCCCGACATCATCCTGATGGACGAGCCCTGCTCGGCGCTCGATCCAATCGCGACCGCGAAGGTCGAAGAGTTGATCCGGCAACTGAAGACGCGCTACACGATTGTCATCGTGACGCACAATATGCAGCAGGCCGGCCGCGTCTCGGATCAAACTGCCTTCTTCTATCTCGGACGGCTGATCGAATACAGCGATACGCGCAAGATGTTCAGTAATCCGGCGCAACGGCAGACGGAAGACTACATTACGGGCCGTTTCGGTTGATCTCGAAAAGAACATGATCGCGCACAACCACATCCTTGGAACCTTCGACGACGCGCTCGCCTCCTTGCGCAACAACGTCCTCATGATGTCGACTCTGACGGAGCGCAGCCTCGACCGCGCGGTCACGGGATTGCTGCAACGTGACGATGAACTCTGCGTGGTTGCCATAGCAGACGATGAAGAGATCGATCAACTCGAGAAGCAGGTGGATAAGGACGGAGTCGATCTGCTTCTGCGTTTTCAGCCGGTAGCTTCTGATCTGCGACGGGTCGTCTCCGCGATGAAACTGAGCTCAAACCTGGAGCGGATGGGCGATCAGGCCGTAAACATCGCGCGCAAAGCTCGCAAATTGAGCCGCCATCCAGCGCTGCCGGAAGCGGAATTCATCGAACCAATGTATCGGCACGCGATGTCAATGTTCCGCGACAGCGTGGAAGCTTACGTGCGCGAAGATGTGCAGCTCGCGATGGCACTCAAGCCGCGCGACAAAGCGCTCGACGAGATGAACGCAAACGCCAGCCGGCGTTTAATCGAGCGCATGGCGCACGATCCCGAGCAACTGCGCGGCTATTTGAATCTCATGTTCATCGCGCGCCACCTCGAGCGCGTTGGCGATCACGCCACGAACATCGCCGAAGACGCTGTCTATGCCGCTGCGGCGGAAGACATCCGCCATCAGCCTCTGACGACCGGCACATAGACGCGATCGACCACTTTTTTCCCCAAGCGAGACCGACGCCGCTCGCTAGCGTTTCAGGTAGAGCGTGCGAGATCCGAAATCGATGATCGCGCTGTGACGCTGCAGGATTTCGGAGCCGAGAAGCCCCGCGACCGGCGGTGAGGCGTCCAGCATCCCGCCGTGCACGAGGCCGGCGAGATCGATCACGCCCACTTCCTTGCTCCGCATATTGACTAGACCGACGGCAAACTTCGAGATGGTCGCGAGCTGCACGCCGCGCTGTTTCAGGTTTACACCGGCGGAGCGAAAAGGAGTGTCGCGCAGCGGTATTCTCATGCTGCGCACAAAGCGCTGATTCAAGAGCGTGCCATATGCGCCTGTGTCGATCATCAGCTTGGCTGGCTTCCCGTTCAGCGCACCATCGACATACAAATTGTAACCGGCGCTGACATGAATCGGCACGCGGCTAAACCCGGCGTAGCTCACGCCCGGAGCAGTGCCCCGCGCATTTGGATCGACCTTCAGAATTAAAATCTGCGCACGGCAATCCAGCACGGCGGCGGTCGGGAATAAAATGTCCGCACCGAGAAGACCGTCAATTGGCTGCTCGTTCATCATCTTCGCGGCCTTGGACGAGCTGCCGAGATCCACCGCCACCATCGGCTCGTCGATGAGGTTCAGCGCACCCAGCCGCAGGCCCTGCGCCATCACGACTCCGGCGAAGCTGCCGTTGATCCGGACGCGCGTCGGGATCTCGGAGTTCGCTGGGGCGGGCGTCATGCCGAAGTGGGCCACACGCGTGAGCGCGATCGCGCTGACGGGTGCGCCCGTGTCGACCCCGAGCAATGCAGGCTTGTCGTTGATGAAGGCGCGGACGAGCAGGTGATTTTGGCCCGAGCGCTCAAGTGGTAATGCCTGGAATTGCGGCACGCGCCCGGCGCGCAAGCTCTTCTGCTCCGCAGCCGGGGCTTGCGGCACGCGCGGAGTGGCCGCGCGGTGCAACGGCGCCGCCTGGCCTGACGAGGCCAGCGCCCAGACAAGCAGCGTTGCGGCTAACGAGTGCAAGGAGCCAAGGCCGTTCCGGGTAATCACGCGCCGAGAATAGCACAGAGGCTGAAACGCGAAAACGCTTCCTACTTGTTACGTCGCGAATCAACAACTTTGGTCGTCCTTTCTTGCGTGCCCGCATGCCAGCCATTAAAGAAGCGCCAGTTATGAAGCCATTCGCACGTCTCGCTCTCCTCACTCTCCCGCTTGTTCTCGCCGCCGCGGTGCCGCTGCCAGCGCAAGAAATCGTCGTCGGCCAATACGCTTCGCTCACCGGGAGCGAAGCCACCTTCGGAATCAATTCGAGCAATGGTGTCGCGCTCGCGCTCGATGAGATCAACAACGGCGGCGGCGTGCTGGGCGGACGCAAAATCAAGATCATCACGGAAGACGATCAATCGAAGGCTGGTCAGCCATCCTCGGCGGTGAAGAAGCTGATCTCGAGCGACAAAGTCATTGCGGTCGTGGGTGAGATTTCGAGCTCGCGTTCCTTGGAAGCCGCGCCGATTTGCCAGGAAGCAAAGATCCCGATGGTCTCACCCGGCGCGACGAATGCACGCGTGACGGAAGTCGGCGATTACATCTTCCGCGTCTGCTTCATCGATCCTTTCCAAGGCACGGTCATGGCGAAGTTCGCGCTCGATAATTTGAAGGCGACGAAGATTGCCATTCTGACCGATGTGCGAAACGATTACTCCGTCGGGCTTACCCAATATTTCAAAGAGTACTTCGAGAGCCACGGCGGGAAAGTGGTGACGGAGCGTTCTTTTAGCGGCGGCGGAACCGATCGCGACTTTCGTGCGCAACTGACCTCGATCAAGGCCGCCCAACCGGATGCAGTCTTCGTCCCCGGTTACTACACGGAAGCGGGTTTAATCGCGAAGCAGGCCCGTTCGTTAGGCATCAAGGTTCCACTGCTCGGCGGCGACGGCTGGGATTCGCCGAAGCTCTCGGAGATCGGTGGCAGCGCGATTGAAGGTTCGTATTTCTCGACCCACTTTTCGCCGAAAGACACGAACCCGAAGGTGCAGGATTTCGTGAAGAGATATCAGGCGAAGTTCAACGCCATGCCGGATGGAATGGCGCCCCTCGGCTACGACGCGATGATGGTGCTCGCGCAAGCGTTGAACGCCGCCGGCGGAACGGAAGGGCCGAAAGTTCGCGATGCCCTTGCGGCGGTGAAGGAGTTCGACGGCGTGACCGGCAAGATCACGATCGATGGGAAACGGAATGCGACCAAAGCCGCCGTCGTCCTGAAGGTCGGCGGGCAGGGTAAGGGTAACGACTTCGTTGCCTCGGTAGCGCCCTAGGCAATTAGTTGAGGGTTGAGGGTTGAGCGGAGCAGACTGGCCGGATGTTCAACTTCGAGAAGCTCGATGCGTGGCATCATGCGATTGACCTAGCGGATTCGGTTTACTCACTGACTCGATCCTTACCGAGCGAAGAAAGATTTGGTCTATCCAACCAGATGCGACGCGCCGCGGCCTCGGTTTCGTCTAACATCGCAGAAGGAAATTCCCGCTCATCTCGTACGGATTTCGCTCGTTTTGTGGAGATTGGAGCTGGATCCCTCTTTGAAGTGGTCTCGCAAGGTTTTATCGCACAGAGGCAAAAATTTGTTGGACGAAGAGACTTTCCGGCAGCTTTATGTCCAGGCAGAACGCCAGAGTAGAATGCTGAGCGGCCTCCGGCATTCACTTACGGAACGTTGAGGCTTCTCTTTCGGTCGCTCCTCAACTCTCAACTCTCAACCTCTTCCCCTGAACCAGTTCCTCCAGCAGCTGATTAACGGCCTCTCGTTAGGCGCGTTCTACGCGTTGATCGCGCTTGGCTACACGATGGTCTATGGCGTGCTCCGCTTCATTAACTTTGCTCATGGCGATATCTTCATGCTTGGCGCGTTCTCCGGTTACTACCTGACCCCGCGCATCCTGCCTCATTTCACCGGTGTGCTCGCGCCGGTTGGTGTTGCGGTTGTGTTGTTCGGAACGATGGCAATCTGCGCCCTTCTCGGGATGTTGATCGAGCGGCTCGCGTACCGGCCGCTTCGTCGCATGCCGAAGCTGACCGTCCTGATCACGGCCATCGGCGTCTCGCTCTTTCTCGAGTATGGCGGCCAATTCATTTTCGGCGCCGATCCGAAAGCCTTCCCGGAGTTAGTCCCTGAGCGCGCGCTGGAGAACACGGGCGCGCTTACCATCACGACGACCCAGATCGCGGCCTTCATCGTGACGCTGCTCCTGCTCGTGGGCCTCACCTTCGTCGTGAAACGCACCAGACTCGGCATGGCGATGCGCGCGCTCTCCAACAACTCGACCGCCGCGCAATTAATGGGGGTGAACATCGATACCGTGATCTCGTTCACTTTTGGCCTCGGCAGCGCGCTTGCCGGTGCAGCGGGCATTCTTTACGCGCTCAGCTATCCGTCGATTGATCCGCTCATGGGCATTCTCCCCGGCATCAAAGCGTTCGTCGCCGCGGTGCTCGGTGGGATCGGAAACATCCCGGGCGCGGCGCTTGGCGGTCTTCTGCTCGGAATAGTTGAGACGTTTGTCGGCGGCTCGGCCTTTTCGACCTACCGCGATGCGATCGCCTTCGCGATCCTCATCATCATTCTCCTCTTCCGTCCTGCAGGGTTGTTCGGCAAAACACAGGTGGAAAAGGTCTGATCCGCTTCCTGGGCGCCGCGAGATGAAATACCGGCACACCAAGCAAATTGCATTGCTCGTTGCGGTCATTCTAGCCGCCGTCGCCTCGCGTTTCTCCGGCTCGATCAACCCCTATTACCTGCAGGTGATCCTCTTCATCGGGATCAACGTGACGCTTGCGACCAGTCTCAACCTGATCAACGGCTACACCGGGCAGTTCTCGTTAGGCCATGCCGGATTCATGGCTATCGGCGCTTATGCCTCCGCCTATCTGTCGACCGAGAAGAGCGCCGGCATCTTCCAGGCTCTCGGCGGCGCAAATGCCTTTAGCATCGCGCTGATCTTTGCGCTGGTTCTGCTCGGCGGGGGAATCGCCGCTGCCCTCGCGGGGCTGATCGTGGGCGTTCCGTCGCTGCGCTTGAAAGGCGACTATCTCGCGATCGTGACGCTCGGCTTTGGTGAGATCATTCGCGTTCTGATTCAGAACACGGACGCGGTCGGCGGTCCGCGCGGCTACAGCGGCATCGCCGGTTACACCACGCTTTTCTGGACGTATGCGGTCGCAGCCCTAACGATTTACGTGGTCCTCAGCATGGTCGATTCCACCTACGGGCGCGGGTTTCTGACCGTGCGCGATGATGAAGTAGCGGCGGAATCGGTCGGCATCAACACAACCCGCTACAAGGTGACGGCGTTCGTGCTCGGCGCGTTTTTTGCCGGTGTTGCCGGCGGCCTCTACGCGCACACGACGACTTACATCAATCCGAGCGGCTTCGATTTCCAGCTCTCGATCCAGATTGTCATCATGGTGATCTTGGGCGGAATGGGGAGCACGGCCGGTGTCGCCTTTGCCGCAGTCCTTCTGACGTTGCTGCTCGAGTATTTGCGTTTCGTGGCCGGTTACGAATGGCTGCCCGATCTGGTCCGACGCATCGCTTCAAACCGCATGATCATATTTTCGCTCGTGCTCATCGCGCTCATGTTGCTGCGTCCACAGGGGTTGTTCGGAGCATTGCCCCGCATGGCGGGCGGACGCAAAACGCCGAAATCGCAGCCCGGCCCCACCATCGCAACTCCGTAACCAAATGGCGCTGCTTCTCGAGCTCAAGCAATGCACGGTGCAGTTCGGCGGCCTGACCGCAGTGTCGAAGTTCGATTTGCAGGTGGACGAGAATGATCTCTGCGGCTTGATCGGCCCGAACGGCGCCGGCAAGACGACGATCTTCAACATCATCACCGGCGTTTATCGACCCACCTCCGGCTCGATCACCTTCGAAGGCAAACCGATCGCCGGCCTGAAGCCGAATGCGATCGCCGGTCGCGGGATCGCGCGCACCTTCCAGAACATTCGCTTGTTCCCAACGCTCACCGTCTTCGACAACGTCCGCGCGGCTTTCAATCTGCGGCTGAAACATCGGCTCGCGCACGCGCTCCTGCGCATTCCGGCGTTCTACCGCGAAGAAAACGACGTCGCGCGGCAAGTGCGCGAACTCCTTGATATCTTTGATCTCAATCGCTTCGCGCATCTCCGCTGCGGGAATCTTTCCTATGGCGATCAACGGCGAATGGAGATTGTGCGCGCGCTCGCGACCAAGCCTGAGCTTCTGCTCCTGGACGAACCGGCGGCCGGAATGAACCCACGCGAGAAAGAGCAGCTCATGGAGCTGATCAAATTCGTGAAGAAAAAATACGAAATCGCCGTCCTGCTGGTCGAGCACGACATGAAGGTCGTGATGGGTATTTGCGAGCGCATCGCGGTGCTCGATTACGGAATAAAGATCGCGGAAGGCAGTCCACACGAGGTGCGCGCGAATCCGAAGGTGATCGAGGCGTATCTGGGTCAGGAAACACCTGCACCTGCACTCTAACTTTCACTTACACCGCCCCCGCTTCCATGACGGCTACTCCTCCACTTTTCGACCACGAAAAGCTTCACGTTTACGGCAAGACGCTGGAGTTCGTCTCCTGGGCGACCACCGTTCTCGAGCGCGTCGAGGCGTGTCTGGGTCAAGAAACGCCTCCTTAATCCTGCCACTTTAACGTGCACTTGCACCTCGTATGCCCCAATTCGATCGCGAAAAGCTGAAGGTTTATCACGAAGCTCTCGCCTTCGTCGGCGAAGCAACCAGCCTTTTCGAGCGCGTGGCGAAGTCGCTCGCCGTCCACCACCAACTGGATCGCGCGTCTACCGCCATTCCGCTGAACATTGCGGAAGGAAGTGGGAAGTGGACGGCGCCTGATCGCTGTCGTTTCTACGACATCGCCAGGGGTTCAGCCCTGGAATGCGCAGCGTGTCTGGATGTCCTCGTCGTGAAGAAGGCGCTGACGGCCGAGGACATTAGTAAGCCCAAGGAGACGCTCGTTCGTGCGGTCTCAATGCTGGTGGGACTTCTCAAGGCCCTCGCGCCTGGCCGGGTTTATGAAGAGGAAGCGGTGTATACGAACCCTTCAGAAGGAGCAAGTGCACGTTAAGGTGCAGGATTTAAGGAAGGCAGACCGATGCTTGAGCTGACCGACGTTGCCGTTTCCTACGGCTCCATCAATGCGCTGCACGACGTCTCGCTAAAGGTGGAGACCGGGTCGATCGTGACGTTGATCGGTGCGAACGGTGCAGGGAAATCGACGACCCTGCGCGCGATCTCCGGCTTACTCCGAGTTAACAACGGCTGGATCCGTTACGAAGATCAGGACATCACAAACAGCGCGCCGCATAAAATTGTGGCCCGCGGGATTTCGCATGTTCCGGAAGGCCGGATGATCTTCGCCAATCTCACCGTGCACGAGAACCTGCTCATGGGGGCTTATCTCCGGAAGGACCGGGGAAAGCTGGGCCAGGACTTCGATTTCGTCTTCAACATGTTCCCGCGTTTGAAGGAACGCGCGAAGCAGGTGGCCGGAACGCTGTCCGGAGGCGAGCAGCAGATGCTGGCGATTGGCCGCGCCCTCATGAGCAAGCCCCGCTGTCTCATGCTCGATGAACCCTCTCTCGGGATTGCGCCGCTTCTCGTCAAAACAATCTTCCAGAAGATCACCGAGATTAATCAGTCGTTAGGCATCACTATTCTGCTCGTGGAACAGAACGCGAACCTCGCGCTCGAAGTTTCCCATTACGGTTATGTCCTCGAGACGGGGCACATCATTCTCCACGACAAATCGCCCGCCTTGCGCGCCAATGAGCGCGTGAAGGATGCCTATCTCGGTGGCGGCTGAGCGATTGCCGAAAGAAGTCGATTGTAGCCGGGGGCGTCGACCCCGGCTGTTGCTAGCGAGGTCCCGTGCCACGGGCCAACGTCTCCCGTCTCGGCGCGTGAGGCTATCGTTGCAACATCCGCGGGTCGAATTGGAACCGCGCCGGCTTGTGGATGCGGATACTGCGGAAATCAGGATGCGCGGGATTTAGGAGAAAATTCGTTTCCGTGGGGATGATGGCGCTTGGCACCGCGAGCACGGCCGAGCGTGCTTCTCGCACCCAGCGATCGCCGAGTGCAGCCGTATCCAGCCCCGGCGGTGAAACTCGCCAGTTCCGCGGTAGCCGGCTCGTCTGAACTTTCTCCATGAGGGCGTCGTCCCACTGCGCGCCGATCACGATGTATTCGTCCCGGGATGGAAGCGGCTGCGTGTGAATGAAGACTTCCAGCGCGGCGAGCGATTGATGTTCGCTCAGGTAAACGACGCGGAGACCGGGCGAGTTCCATCTCCCGCCGTAAAGCCGTGCACCTTCGCCGGAGAATGCGGTCGCCGCGCGATGAGCGCGTTCGATCCGCCAACCGGAAGGCATCAGGAATAAACGCCGTATTCCACGCGCCCCAGCAGGGTTTCGACTTCGCGCGCGCCCACTTCCGTCCGCGCATAATCCAACGGAACGGCTCCACCGAGTCCGTATTGCGGAAACGACAGCCACTGCCGCGCGCGCTCGAGTCCACCAAACACCTGCTCGGCCGTACGCAGCAGGCGCGCGAAACGAATCACCTTGTCGGACTCATCTGGGGCGAGACGCCCGGCGGCTTTCCGGCGATGCAGCGTGGCTCTGGCAATGCCGAGTTTTTCGCCGAGTTGCTCGAGCGGCAATCCAATTTCCGCGCGGAGCGCTTCCAATTCATGAAACTTGAGGCCGTCCTGCACCACCATTACCAGCTGGTGCGGCGTGCGTGCGCTGTTTTTCCCGGTGGCTTTCACCGGCTTCGATGCCGGTTTTCTCTTGGTTGGGACCTTCAGCATCGCGGTTTTCATTTGAGACACTTTAATGTCTCATTCGAGACGGGGCAAGCAGTTTTACTCAGTCCACTGGTCGACCCAGTCGTTCACGGTCCTATACCAGAGCCGCGCGTTCTGTGGTTTCAGCACCCAATGCCCCTCATCCGGGAAGTAGAGCATCTCGGACGGCACGTTCAGGCGCTGCAGGGTGGTGAAGAGCTGAAAGCCTTCCGCAACGTCGAGCCGGTAATCGAGCTGGCCGTGCACGACCAGCGTGGGCGTCTTGAATTTCTCCGCGAAAAGATGCGGCGAGAACTTGCGGTAGAGCTCACGGTTTTTCCACGGCAGGCCTTTAAACTCCCACTCGTTGAACCAAAGCTCCTCGGTCGTTCCGTAGGCTGACTCAGTGTTGAAGACGCCGTCGTGCGACACGATGCATTTGAAGCGATCGGTGTGGCCGAGAATCCAGTTAGCCATGTAACCGCCGTAGCTTGCGCCGAGCGCCGCCTCGCGTGTCTTGTCGATGAACGAATAGCTTTTTTCCACGTAATCGAGCCCCTTCATCAAATCTTCGTAAGGCTTCCCGCCCCAATCGCCACTAATCGAATCGGTGAATGCCTGGCCGTAGCCGGTGGAGCCATGGAAGTTGATCATGACCACGACGTAATTGCCGCTGGCTGCGAAGAGCTCCGGGTTCCAGCGATATGACCAGCTATTTCCCCAAGCCCCCTGCGGGCCGCCGTGGATCAAGAACTTCAGCGGATACTTTTTCGAAGGGTCAAATCCCGGTGGCTTCACCATGAAGCCCTGCACATCGGCGTTAGCGGCGCCTTTGAACGTGAACGGCTCCAGCGGCTGCATCGCAATCTGTGACAGGAGGGCGTCGTTTACATGAGTTACATAGGTCACTTCCGGCGCATCTGCCGCGCGCGACTCCGACACTTCCACCCGCGCGATCTCCGCCGGCGCGGTTACGGAGACCCGACTGAAAAAAAGTGAGCGCCCGTCCTTCGAGAAAGTAAGATCGCCCGCATGCAGGCGCGCCACCTCGGTCGGGCTTTTTCCATCGAGAGCTAACGACCAGATCGGTGCTTCCCCGTGGTCTTCCGCGGTGAAGTAGAGCGCTTTCGCATCGGGCGTCCAGGCGAGGTCGCCCACGGAGCGGTCCCAATCCGCGGTCGCGTTTTGCGTCTGCTCGAGCTGCCTCTGATAGATGATCAGCGACTGCTTGTCGGCCTCGAAACCCGCTCGCGCCATTGACTTCCAGGCAATGTGCCGCCCATCCGGCGAATATACCGGCGTGTTGTCATTGCCCGGACTCGTCGAGATCTTCTTCGGAGTTCCACCGGTGATCGGCACGAGGAAGATCTCGTTGTTCGTGCTCGTCGCCTCGACTTGATCAACGTTGCTTGTATAGGCGACCTCCTGGCCGTCCGGCGAGATCGCATACATGTCCTGGCCGCCTAGATTAAACGGCGGCACATCGTGGTCGCCCGGCGTGAGATCGCGGGGTCCGAGCCGGACTGGCGGATTTGGCTGCGAGGCATCAGCCTCCGCGCTGACTACGAACAAATGACTGCGCTTGAATTCCGTGAAGGAGACCCAGTGCCGATAAAGCAGCTTGGTGAAAATCTTTGCCTTCACCTTGCTCTTCGCGAGCTCCTCATCGCGCTGCTTGTTGCAGGCTTCGTCTTTGCACTCCGGATAAACCGCGGAGACGAAGACGATATTCTTTCCGTCCGGCGACCAGATGCCGCCGTCCGCGCCGCTCGAGAGGCTCGTGACCTGATGCGAGTCGCCGCTCAGTTTTCCTTCCGCAGGGTCAAACCCGCACATCCAGATCTGCGTTGGGTCCGTCGCTTTGGAAGTGAAGATCAGCTTCGTCCCATCCGGTGAAAACTTGGGACGCTCCTCCTCGTTTTCCGTGGGGTTCAAGCGCCGCGCTTCACCGCCGGCCGCAGGCACGATCCACAAATGCGACTTCTTCGTGTTTGCCTCCAGATCAACATCCTGCGCCCCGAACACGACCCACTTTCCATCCGGCGAGGGCACCGGTTCGGCGAGCCTTTTCAACGCCATCATGTCTTCGAAAGTGAACGGCCGTTTGCCGCTGCTCGAGTTTGCAGCCGATGGGCTGGTTTGCCCGAAAGAAGACGCAGTGAGTGCAATCAGGATGACGAGACTTTTCCAATGCATAGTCAAGTTTCAGCTTGAGTCTGCACGCTCCCGCCAATGCTCCGCGTGCGCAAGCCGATGTGTGGAATTGCGCGTGACGGCAGTTGCCCCGAAGCGCTAGCGTTGCGCCGTGTCGCTGTCGTCCAGACTTGGTCTCATTTACCTTGTCTCGGAATTGTTGCTGACGGCAACGCGGCGATCGCGTAGCGCAAGCGGTGTTTCGCAGGATCGGAGCACATTACGCCTTTTGTGGCTCGTAATTTTGCTCAGTGTGGCAGCGGGCGTTTACGCCGCGGAGTATGGAAGCTTCGCGCTGCTTCGAGAACGCCGGCTGCTCGATGTATCAGCGCTCCTCTTCTTCGTTCCCGGGCTGGCGCTTCGCTGGTGGGCGATCGTCGTGCTCGGTCGCTTTTTCACCGTCGACGTTACGATCGAGAAGGACCACGAGGTCGTGGAAGCGGGCCGTAACAGTAAGTGCGGCATCCTTCCTACACCGGCGTGCTGCTGGCCTTTCTCGGTCTCGCATTATCGCTGCACAATTTGCTTTCGATCTTTCTCATCATGGTCCCGATCACCGTCGCATTGCTCCACCGGATGAACGTCGAGGAGCAGGCGTTGCTCCGCGCGCTCGGTGAGCGTTACACAAGCTACATGGCGCGCACTAAACGGCTCTGCCATTTCTGTATTGATCGGCCAGTATACGGCGGAGCTGCTCCGCATTGGCGCGCAGCTTCGCGCTGCGCGAGAGTCTGGCCCATGGAATGCCCGTTCAATCAGGAGCGCGAGCCGCAGTATTACGGCGACTACCTCGGGATCGACCGGCTGCTCGAACTCCAGAAGCCGCTCAGCCTGCGCGAAGGCAAGCTCATCGCGCACGACGAGATGCTCTTCATCATCGTGCACCAGGCCTACGAGCTCTGGTTCAAACAAATCCGCCACGAGCTCGAAGCCTGTGGCGAAGTCCTGAGCAAACCCGCCGCAGACGATGACGGCCCCGATATGAACGTCGTGGTCCATCGGCTCAAGCGCATCGTCGAAATTTGGAAGCTGCTCAATCATCAGGTGGATGTGCTCGAAACGATGACGCCGCTCGACTTCCTGGAGTTTCGCGAATTGCTGCACGGCGCGTCGGGATTCCAGAGCAAACAATTCCGTCAGATCGAAGCCGCGCTGGGTCTGCGCATGGAGAACCGTTTTCGTCCTGAGTACTACAAGCACACGGAGCTCGGCGGATTTAACAAAAGTGACTTCGAGCAGGTCAGCGAATTTGAGAAGGCGCCGTCGCTTCTGCAAATGGTGGAACGCTGGCTGGCGCGCGCGCCGTTCTTCGATCAATCGTTCTGGAGCGAATGGGAGGAAGCGCAGAACGGCGCCGGCGCGGCGGAACGTCCCGCATTCTGGAGCCGTTATCGCGAGCTTTTCGCGGGCAGCCTTTCCGAACGTGACGACCGGGCGGATCTGCTCGGGAAGTTCGACGACATCTTTTTCGGCCAAGGCTGGGGCGACTTCTCCGCGGCGGCCCTGCGCTCCGCGCTCTTCATCATGCTCTACCGGGACGAGCCGCTTTTCCGCCTGCCGTTCGCATTGCTGAATGCGCTGATCGAAATCGACGAACAACTAGCCACGTTTCGCTATCGGCATCTGCAAATGGTTCGGCGCATGATCGGCACCCGTGTCGGCACGGGCGGAAGCAGTGGCGAGCAATATCTCCAAGGCGCGGTGAACAAGAACTACGTGTTCAAGGAACTGGCCGGCGTGATCACCTTTCTCATTGAGCGCCGGAATCTCCCGGCTTTGCCAGACCGTCTGCACAAGGCTCTGCGTTTCAGTTGGGCAGAAGCCTAACGAATGGAGGGAGCGAGTCCAGGCTGGTGCAGTGCAACACGTTGATCAGCAACTCCGTGCTCAGCTCTTCCCCCCGCCTGGCGGAGCAATATCCTCGAGAGCATGTGCTAGACATAATTCTGGCTGAGTGCGTTGTAGCGTCCCCTGTCTCAGCGGAATGATCTGAGCTCGCAACGGACTCGCGACTGATCGACGATTTGTTTAACCGGCACGCGCGCGGCGGTGAAGGGTCGGTTTGCTTTTGTCAATCCGAACCAAGAGGGGCAAGCTGACGGTGTGAAATCGCTTCATCTCGCACTGGCACTTCCAGCGTTCTTTGGCTGCTTCTCGGCGGAAGCAGCAAGCTCCGCCACGACATTTCTCGTCAACGGCACGGCAATCGATCCAGGCAGCGGCAAGGTGACGCCGAACGCGGTGATTGCGATCGACGGCGATCACATCACCTCCGTCGCGGAAGGTGATCCCTCGAAGCCGCGGAAAGGCGAGAACGTGATTGATGCGCAAGGCAAGTTCATCCTGCCGGGCTACATCGACACGCATGTGCACTTCTTCCAGTCTGGCGATCTCTACACGCGACCTGATGTGGTCGATCTCAACAGCATTCGTTCCTACAAAGACGAGATCGCCTGGATCAACGATCACCTGCGCGACACGTTCGAACGTTACATCCAGTGCGGCATCACCTCGGTCGTGGATGTCGGCGGGCCGACGACAAATTTCCGCCTGCGAAAGCTGGCCAACTCGATCGAGAAAGCGCCGCGCATCGCCGTGGCCGGGCCGTTGATTTCGAGCGTGTCGCGTCCGCAGCTCGAGCTGAACGGCGATGCGCCGATTGTGAAGATCGACACGCCAGAACAAGGCGTGCAGCTCGTGCAAAAGCTGGCGAAGCAAAGCCCGGACTTCATCAAGATCTGGTACGTCGTAACGCCTGAGAATCCGCTCGATAAATTTCGTCCGATCGTGCATGCGGTCATTGCGGAGAGCCATCGCCTCAAGTTGCGCGTCGCGGTGCACGCCACGGAGCTGGAGACTGCGCGTGCTTCCGTCGAAGAAGGCGCCGATCTCCTCGTGCATAGCGTGACCGACAAGCTAGTCGACGAATCGTTCGTTAGGCTGCTGAACGAGCGCAAGACGATTCTGACGCCTACGCTCGTCGTCTTTGAGCGTTACGGCCGCACCTTCGCGAACAAGCTCGAGCTCACGGCGGAAGAAAAAGCGTGGGGCGATCCGGAAGTGATCGCGTCGCTGGACGTGACGAAGCTGCCATCGGACAACGTTCCAGAGCGCGTGAAGAGCGCGCTCGAAAATCCCCAGGCGGTCCTCGACCGGATTCAGCAGACGTACGAGATTGCGTTAAAGAATCTGAAAACGCTGCATGATGCCGGCGTAACGATTGCGACCGGCACGGATGCGGGAAACATCGGCACGATTCACGGTCCGGCGATCTTTCGCGAGTTTCAGTTGATGCATGAAGCGGGTCTCACACCCATGCAGATCCTCGCTTGCAGCACGGTGAATGCGGCCCAGGTGTTCGGCGGAACCACCGGTTCGCAGCTCGGCGCGATTGCGCCGGGGAAACTGGCCGATTTCGTTGTCTTGAA
>JACCTI010000401.1 GCA_013812515.1 Chthoniobacterales bacterium | reverse complement strand
GATTACCCGTTAGGCAATGCCAAGAACCGGCTGAAGGATTCGGAATTGGAAGGAAAGTTTCTCCAGCTGGCCGCGCCGAAGATTGGCAAGGAAGCGGCTGATCGTGTGCTCGAGCATTGCTGGAAATCCGAGCAGGCGAACGATGCCTCCGATCTGATGAAGTTACTGGAGATTAAGAACTGATTCTCTTGGCGACGGTTAACATGGAAAAAGACGGATTCAAAGGGACTGCTTCGCTTCTCCATCCATGTAAATCCGTGTTCATCCCTGGCTAAACTTCCTCTTTGAAGCAATGACGAGCCACAGATTGACACAGATGGGGAGGCGATCAGGTTTCTGAATTTGTGTTTCATCTGTGTTCATCTGTGGCTGAATTCTCTTCGTTCAACGCGCTATGACGCTGCAAAGGGACGCCTTGACTTCGCTCGGAATGACAGCGGGTGCGCGATTGCGCGAGTTGATCCGCGACGGCTGCGTCGCGATGCCAGGGGTGTTCAATGCCGCGACGGCGCGGATGGTGGAGCGAGCCGGATTTTCTGCGGTCTACATCAGCGGCGCGGGCTTGTGCAACGCGACCGCCGGCGTGCCGGATGTCGGATTGCTCACGCTGACGGAGGTGACACTGCTCTCCGGATACATCGCGCGAGCGGTGAAGATCCCGTGCATCGTCGATGCGGATACTGGCTTCGGCGGAGCTGACAATGCAGCGCGAACGGTCCGCGAACTCGAAGCGGCAGGCCTTGCAGGTTGTCACATCGAAGACCAGGAATTTCCGAAACGCTGCGGCCATCTCGCGGGCAAGTCGTTAGTCGAAGCAGAAGAGATGAAGGAGAAGATCGCCGCCGCGGCGGGCGCGCGACGCGACAAGGATTTCCTCCTCATCGCGAGGACAGATGCGCGTGGGGTGGAGAGCTTCGACAAGGCCGTCGAGCGCGCGAAGAGCTACCTCGCGGCCGGCGCGGACGCGATCTTTCCCGAGGCGCTGCAAGGGCGTGAAGAGTTCCGCGATTTCGCGAAGGCGGTCGACGCTCCGCTGCTCGCGAACATGACAGAGTTCGGAAAGAGTTCACTCCTCACTCGCGATCAGCTGGCGGAGCTCGGCTATCAGATGGTGATCTATCCGCAGACGGCATTTCGCGTTTCGATGTTTGCGGTCGGCCAGATGCTGCGCGAGTTGAAGAGCACGGGCACGCAGGAAAGGTGGCTCAATCGGATGCAGACGCGGAAGGAGCTTTACGAGCTGCTGGACTACCATCCCACGAAGTAGGGACGGCGGTATAAACCCTTGCTCCGGCCCGATAACTGAAAGACCAAGCGTATGAGCACTGAAACCAAATCATCCTACAGCCCCGGGCTGGCCGGCATTGTCGCCGGTGAAACTTCGATCTGCTGGGTCGATCCGAACGCGGGCTTGATGTATCGCGGCTATGACATCCATGACATGGCGCAGCAGGCGAACTTCGAAGAAGTTGCGTATCTGCTCCTGAAAGGCGAGCTGCCGAACGCGCAGGAGCTGATGGATTTTGGCCGACAAATCGCCGCAGACCGCGAGCTGCCGGAGCCGGTGCTTAATATGCTGCGGCTGCTGCCGAAGAGGATGCATCCCATGGATGTGCTGCGGACCGGCGTTTCAATGCTGGCGGCGTTTGATCCCGAGCTGAACGATCAATCGCACACGGCGAATCTGCGGAAGGCGATCCGGCTCATCGCCCGGGTCGCGACCTTGATTACCGATGGCTGGCGAATCGCGCATGGACAGGATCCGCTCGCGGACCGGAATGACCTCACGCATGCCGGTAACTTCCTTTACAAGCTGACCGGCGAAGTGCCTGACACCTGGAAGGTGCGGATGCTCGATACGATTTTCATCCTCTATGCGGATCATGAATTCAACGCTTCGACCTTCGCCGCGCGAGTGACGGCTTCGACGATGGCCGATATGTATGCGGCGGTGACTTCCGCGTGCGGCACGCTCAAAGGGCCGCTGCATGGCGGCGCGAACGAGGAGTCGATGAAGATGCTCGACGAGATCAAAACGCCTGACCGCGCGGAAGACTGGATGATGAATGCGCTCGCGAAGAAGGCGAAGATCATGGGTTTCGGTCATCGCGTTTACAAGAAAGGCGACTCACGAGTGCCGATCATGCGCGAGATCGCGCGCGACTACGGTCAACGTATTGGCAAAGAAAACTGGGTGCCGATCTGCGAGAAGCTGGAGCAGACGATGGAGCGGGAGAAAGGTCTCTGCGCGAACGTTGATCTTTACGCGGCGCCGGTCTTCACGATGTTCGGATTCCCATCGGAATTGAATACGCCAATTTTTGCGGCTTCGCGCGTTGCGGGTTGGTGCGCGCACGTCGTCGAGCAGCACGACAATAACCGGCTGATCCGGCCGCGTTCGCTTTACGTTGGGCCGCCGGAGCGGCCGTTTCCACGTGCCAACGAAAGATGACTGAAATTCCCTCGGGAACCAACCACTTCATCCTTGTAGCGGCGGTTGTGACAAGCGCCGACGTGACGCTTGCGCGAGCCGTCCGCTAACCTATCACGCAAACGTCTCCATCTCGTATGGCTGACGCCCAGTCGCTACAGGAAAAGTACGCGCCGAACAACGCATGTTTCGGCTGCGGCCCCGCGAATCCTGATGGTGTGCACGTGCGGAGTTTCCCGCGTGGTAATGAAGTCATTGCGGAATGGATGCCTCAACCGCGATACGAAGCCTTCCTAGGGGTGTTGAATGGCGGCATCATCGGAACGTTGCTGGATTGCCATTGCAACTGGACGGCGGCGTATCATCTCATGCGCCAATCCGGCGAAGACCACCCGCCGTGCACCGTCACGGCCGATTACGCGATCAAGTTGGTGCGGCCGACGCCGACAGACGGGCCCATCTCCCTTTCCGCGCGGCTCATAGAAGTGAGCGGCAGGCGGGCGACAATCGAAGGGACGCTGAGCGCAAGGGGCAAAGTTTGCGCCACCTGCCAAGGCACGTTCGTGGCCGTGGAAGAAGGCCACCCCGCATATCACCGCTGGTAGCCGCACGATTGCGAGTCGGCG
>JACCTI010000379.1 GCA_013812515.1 Chthoniobacterales bacterium | reverse complement strand
CCCCGCCTCGCGAGCTTCGCCCGAAACCCGCTAACACAGTGTCAACTGTGATCATCCGACTAGTGGGGAGAAGCGCGCGCTTCGGCCAGAGTGCTATGTCTTGTCGCGTATGTCTCGAGCTGCCTCTTTGATACGGGGTGCGGCGTCCTGGCCTTTTTGAAACAGTTGCGCAGGATCTCGCCAGCGGTCTCTCGTCCTCCGAGGCCAAAGGCGAGGCCGAGCGCCAATGCGAGTGCGCCGACCGTAGCCGTGAGCAGAGTATTGGCCAGAGTCGCGACGACGATGGCAAACGCCCAAACCGCCACGCGGGCAATGGTAGCCAGCAAGTCGGGACTTACCCCACCCAGCTCGACTCGCCGCCCCGCGCACGAGGCTCGCCAATGCGCCCGCGGCGAGCCCTCCGATAACCAAGACAACGAGGCCGACCACCAGATTCGGAAGCCAGAGCAGAAACTGTCGCAAGACATCTGAAACTGCCGGTAGACCAAGGGCGTCGAACGCCGCAACCAACACGATAAGGCGGACAAACCACTTCGTGATCAGCGCGAGGAAGCCAGGCGGCGTCAGTTTTCACGCCCATACTGTCGACGAAACGGGCGAAGCCGGAGCGCTCAGCCAAATCGTTGAAGCGCACGGTGCGCAACAAAGCCGCGACCGCCTTTGCAACCAAACCCGCGATAATCCACCCGAGGATGATGATCACGAGAAAGCCGATGATCTTCGGGATGGCGGCGAGGAACATAGTCATCGCGCCTGCCAGTGAAGTCATCACCGCATGTCCCAACTGCGTATTCCCTTTTGCATTGTTAGTATCTCCTGAACCGGATTGTTTCTGTGGTTGCGACGAAGAACAAAGGCGGGCCCTGTTCTGGCAGAGCCCGCCGTTTGCATTCATCGGTTTTGCTTTCGCTGGATTAGCGATTCTCTCTCTCGCCTTCTTGGTCTACCTTGACGTCTTCCTTGCGGACCGTTTCGGAGACGTTCTCACGCCGGGTTTCTTCTTTCTTCCCGACGCGCACTTCGCCGACAACTTTCGCCTCCTTTTGAATGACGGCTTCTTCCTCCTTCAGAGGAATGCGAACTTCACCTTCCCGAAAGGCGTCCTCCGGCACATTCCCTTCGCCAGCCTCCACGCGTTCCACCACGAGTTCCTCACGCTTCAGGTCCACCGGGGTGTTCACTCGCTCGGTACGAACTTCTTTCCGGATTTGAGCCGCGCCGTGTTCCACTTCACGCTTGCCTACCTTGACCCTCCTCTTCGGAGATCGGCACTTTGACAGCCTCGCCTCGTTCCGCACGGGTCCAGGCTGCGCGGGTTGCGTCACGTCCTTCGTTCCAAGGCAGATCGGTCTCTGACTCACGGTAGTCACGCTGCAGGTCGGGCTCGACTTCTTCAAAAGTGCGCTTCTCCGCGCCGTAACGGTTCCATCCTTCGTAACCCGTTTGATATCCCGGCCGATACTTGTCGAAGGTACCGCTCTTCGCGAACGGTTGCCTCTCGTGGTTCTCGCGCCAGTAGGCGTCCTCCGCCGCTGGATCGATCGCCTCGCCAACGGCATAACCCCCGGCTCCGCCGGCAACTGCGCCAATCACCGCGCCCACAACGGTGCCAATCGGCCCGCCGACTGCCGTTCCGATGGCCGCACCGGCGGCGCCGCCGCTAAGTGCTCCCACCCCTGTCGCGACGGGATGCCCCCCATCGGCACGGTCTTTGTCGTCCCGCTCCAGATTGCTGTCGTCTGTTAATTCTTTGTCTTTCATAGTTGTGTTTTCTGCCTGTTGTTTCGTACACAATTCGTGCGCGATTCGCGGATTGTTCTGATTATTTTTGCCTTTTTCCGCGAATCGTTTTCGCGGAGTTTGCGAATGCCTGCGGGCTGAATTTCAACAGGCCTCTGGAGACCCGAGTGCGAGCATCCTTTGCTGCTCCCTCCCAGGAGAAGAAAACGTGAAGTCTTCGCGCCAGGGATTCGGTTTCACTCAAGCAGGCCGCGTTCCGCTGTGATTAGCACCGATCTGTTGCGCCGCATTGGTGGTGATTCAAAGCAGTCGGACCGGCAAAAGTTTCAGTGCACCCTGCGAGTGTCTTTCCCACGCACCGTTTCCATCTGCACTCATCGGCGTTGGAATCGAACACCCTCAGGGTGAAGCTGCTCAGCTTATGCACCCGCCGGTCCGCGGAAGGGAAGGCGGTGAAACTTTTCGTGAAAAGGAGAAGCGCGCGATTTGACGAGAAGACAGCGGCTATTGACGTCCAGCACGCATTTCCATAAAACCACCAGCATTGGATCCACCCATCTTCAGGAATCGAAAAGCTGACAAGGAGTTTTGAAAATGAAACACATTACCTATCTCGCAATGCTCACCGCGGCTTTGCTCTCGGTCGGCCGGCAACAATCCGTAGCTCAGGAGACGAACGCTGCTCCGGAGAAGGAGGTCCGGCAGACGCTGGAAACCTATCGAACCGCATTGCTGAAACGTGACGCCGCGGCACTGGAGACGATGTGGGCCGATGATTACACGTTCACGAATGGCGCGGGAGAGACTTTCACGAAAGCGCAGCGCATGGCCAACATCAAATCCGGCGCAACTTCGCTCGATTCAATCAATTTGGACGAGGACACGAAAGTGCGGGTTCACGGTAACACCGCCGTGGTGATGAGCAGTGTCACCATCAAAGGGCAGTACAGCGGCAAACAGGCGAGTGGCCGATATCGCAGCATGCTCGTGTGGGTAAAGGACGCGCCAGGCTGGCAGTTGATCGCCAACCAGCTAACTCCCATCGCAGCGAAGTAAGAGCTCTCTTCCGTTCACGGGCGACCATCGCGCGGCACGCATCACACCGAGTTGTCAGCCGCCCGTCGGCTGGCGAGCCGTTTGCAGTGACCCGGCTTGTGGGAAAAGGAGGCGCGAGATTTTCGTGCGCGACCGCCGTATCAACAGCAGGTTTTCACCATATGCGCGCAATTGTCATCGGTTCGGACGGTGGGGTCGAAGAGATCGGGGTGCGAGAAGTGCCGATGGCGCCCGCGCCCACGGCGGACCGGGTGCGGGTGCGAGTTCACGCGGCCGGTCTAAACCGCGCTGACCTCCTGCAACGCCGCGGGAAGTATCCTGCTCCTCCCGGCTATTCGCAGGACATTCCCGGCTTGGAATTCGCCGGGGAAGTGGAGGCGGTCGGCGAAGCAGTGCAGCGCTGGAAAAGCGGTGACCGCGTCTTCGGGATCACCGCCGGCGGGGCGCAGGCCGAGTTTGTCGTCGTCCCGGAAAGCAACCTCGCAGCGGTTCCGGCACAGCTCGATTGGGTTCACGCAGGCGCGATGCCAGAGGCGTTCATCACTGCGCACGACGCGCTCTTCGCCCGCGCGGGGCTGCGCATGGGCGAGCGCGTGCTGATTCATGCCGTCGGCTCGGGCGTCGGAACCGCGGCCGTGCAACTGGCGCACGCCGCCGGCGCCAGCGTTTTCGGGACTTCGCGGTCGGCGGAAAAGCTTGAACGGCTGCGCGACCTGAAGCTGGGTCTCGATCACGGAGTAGCCGTGGGTGAAAATCCCGGCGAAAAGATTGCTGAAGCGGTGCAGCGATGGACGAGCGGCGCCGGCGTGGATGTGATTCTGGATCTTGTAGGCGGAGTTTATTTCCCGGCTAATCTGGAGGCGCTCGCGTCGCGCGGGCGCCTCGTCTGCGTCGGCACAACGGCCGGTCCGAAATCGGAGATCAATATCGGCCTGCTCATGCGCAAACGGGCGTCGGTCATCGGCACGGTGCTTCGTCCGCGCTCAGTTGAGGAGAAGGCAGAGGCGACGCGTCGTTTCGCCGCAGGTGTCCTGCCGCTCGTCGCCAGCGGGTCGATTCGGCCAGTCGTCGAATGCGTCTATGGGCCAGAGGAAATCCGGCTTGCCCACGACCATCTGGAGTCGAACAGCACCTTCGGCAAAATCGTGCTGACATTTACGTAGCGTTTCGAG
>JACCTI010000376.1 GCA_013812515.1 Chthoniobacterales bacterium | reverse complement strand
GGTAATCCTTTTCGAAAAAGTCCACCCACGTCTGGTGAAACTCTTCGCGCCGCGCTCCGAGCGAGTCGGCCAGTGTTTTCGTCGGGCCGTAATCCGTCGAGAAGATGTCCCAGTATTCTTCGCCATTCGACGTTCGGAAAATCGAGACCTGTCTCTCGATTTGGAGATCGAAGTTGTGCCCAAGCAGCTCGTGCACCCGCTCTTCCTTGCCCCAGTCGAACGGGCTCGAAGGCGGCGGCGTCGCTACAAATGGCGCCATCATCTTGAACATCCGGCCGAGCCCGCCTTCCGGCGTCCAGTTGGCCAGGCCGAGGCGACCGCCCGTCTTCAACACGCGCCCGAGCTGCTGGGCCGTCGCCTTGTGATCCGGGGCAAACATGATTCCGCACGTTGACGAGAGCACATCGAAACTGCCGTCATGGATCCCTTCGAGCCGCTCGCAGTCGCCCACGCGGTACTCGATCTCGAGCCCTGCCGCGCTCGCCCGCTGCCGCGCCTGCTCGATCAAGGCCGGCGCGAGATCCACTCCGGTCACCTTCGCGCCAGCACGCGCGGCACGTTCAGCCATCGCACCGGTTCCGCACGCGAGATCGAGCCAGCGTTCGCCTGGCTGCGGTTGCAGCCGGTTGACCACCAGTTCGTGAAGGTCGGTGAGCGTCTCGGTGACTTTTTGATAAGGCCCCGAGCCCCACATTACACTTTGCCGCTCTTTCAGTTCTTCGAATGCCATGCCGCCAAAGTAACAAATTCACTCGGCCAGCGAAGCGCAAATCGTCACGCCGCGAGAGAAAGAATCATCGGGTCGCGCACCCAGTCGTGTCTAAACTTTTGAACATCTGAATATCGCCGCTCAATTGCCCAGTTTTTTAGGCGGCGCCTAGGCCTCGCACGTCTATTTCACACCGCTTCCCGCCGGCTTCCTCTAGATCCGCCGCCAATCATAACCCTCGGCCTTCTGATCAGCATCGTATGCGGCCTACGATAGCTCTCTCGAATTGCTTATCAGATGCTTCCAGTTCCTTGCATCGTAAGCGGCTTACGATAAGAATATTCTGTAGCGCTTTACTCAAAGACGCCGTAACGCGGGTGAAGGAGCAACCGGGCTTTCCAAGCCTCGAAGACAGCGCCAATCTCCTTGGATTAGAAATCCAAGTTGCCCGGTTTCCCTAGACACACTCAAGGTCTCGGTGCCTCCCACCGTAAAGCTGGCTCCCTGCCAGCGCTAACCTCGACATCTTCTGGCTCAAAGACGAAAGCCTCGAAGACAGCGCCACCCTCCCCGAACCGGGGGTGCTAGCCTTGGAAATCACCGAAGACCTCGAAGCCGCCCTCGCCCAGTTCGCCGAAATCGCCGCAGATTTGAGGCGCTGAAGGCCAGCGTAGCCGTGACAAAAATGTACACCGCGGGTGAAGTGAGAGCTTCCCCGCGGTGTTTTGTTCGCAGATCTTTGTCTATTTTGCGACGACTGGCCGTGCTATTGACGGTCAAACACGTTGACTTCGGGCTTGTTCACGCCCGCATAAGTAATCGTGTTGGTCAAGGTCTTGCCATCAGCCGATAACTCCCAGCGATCAGTCTCTGTCCCCTTGCCTTTGAATTTGTAGGCAAGCTCGATTTTATGGGCGTCGATCGCTTTAGCTGAGAGTGTGGTCCCTTCGGCGACGCGCGGTCCTTTCGGAGTGTAATCCTTGCCATCCAGTTTGAAGTCGGTCTGGCTCTTGTAGGCCGTGTTCGAAATCGTGTAGCCATCTCCCTGCCACTTCTGGATCTCCATCGATCCCACGGAGCCTATCTTTAACCCGGCAGTCTGCCACGTTCCTACCAGCCCGGTGCTGCCTTCGGTGCGCGTCAAGTTCTGTTCGTCGTGAGAGGTCGTTCCATCCGGCCGCTTATTGTCAGAGGTATAAACAGAGGTCTTTCCATCTTCGGATACGGTCCACATCGCATCGGAAGTGACTTTGCCGTCTCTTTTCGAGGTCCATTTCCACGCGTTGGGACCGGTCTTGGTGATCGACCAGGTTTCGCCAAACTTCGTCACGTGTTCTTTCCCGTCGAGAGACAAGGTTTCGACGTCGTCGCCGAAAACAAATCGATAATTGCCGCCGCCGGCGTCTTCTACCTTATAGGTCAGGCCGTTGAACTGACTCTTATCGGGGTTCATTTTCCATTTACCGACAAAGGATTCGTCGGCCGCAGATGCTACGGAAGCAGCGCAAAGGCTGAATCCAGTGAAAGCCACGAGCGCGGCGATAGGTAATTTCATAGATGGTTTCTTTCTTAGTTTTTTGGTTGACTGGAAGCTCCTCCCGAAACCCCGGCACCCGTCAGGACAGACGACATCGAAGTAGCGCGCTTTAACACGCGGGTTAATCACGTGATCGTGAGCGACACCTTGTTCGCAGTCAACAACATAAAACGAATCAATGTCTTCGAGGCTTTCGTCTTTGAGCCAGAGCTGAAGCGGCTGGAAAGGCGGGACCAAGAGGGCAGGCTCAGCACGTGGGCAAGCGGAGCGAGCTCACAATGATTCTCTGGCAGCCACCCAAATTGATTGGGATCAATGGTTGCCCGGCTTCCCTAGACCACTCAAAGTCTCGGTGCCTCCCGCCGTAAAGCTGGCAGCCGCTGCACGCGTGGGCCAGCGCTCGATCCCGGCGTCATCGCCCTCGAAATCACCGAAGCCTTCGAAGCCGCTGTCGCCCAATTCGCGGAGATTGCGGCTGATCTAAAGACCTGATGTTGCGTTGGGCCCGCATGGGGGTGGGATGGCGTGCCTTCGAACGCCGTATGAATGCGCGCCACGAATGTATAGTTACGGGCCCGGGGCAACTATGAAACGTCTCTGGTCGCCGATGAGTTCCATCTGACGAAGACGAGCGGAAGGCAAAGTTGCCGGGCCATCAATCGAGTTATCCTACGCAATCGGGCCGACAGGCTGGTTTCCATCCGCTCGAACGACGCTTCAGATCACCGGCCGTCCCAACTGCAGGACGGCGCTGCGCGGCAGGCAATACGCGCGTTGTCCCCTTTAACCCGATTACATATTGTTGCGAATCGCCGCCCTATGGGTCCCGGAAGGGTTCGTCTGAATACTTCGCGGCGCGGTCGCGTCTGTCGTTTCAACTCCATGCTACACCTGAAAATGAATATAAAGCTCCCTACCATTGCGCTCGCGGCAATCCTCTTCGCCGGGCTGCCGCTGGCTTCGTCTTCCGCACACATCGGCATATCGGTTGGGTTCGCTCCACCCGCGATACCCTTCTACGTGCAGCCGTACTGCCCAGTCCAAGGCTATCTTTGGACCCCTGGCTACTGGTCCTACGCTGATTTCGGTTATTACTGGGTCCCTGGCGTCTGGGTGGCTCCGCCGCGCGTCGGAGTGCTCTGGACGCCTGGCTACTGGGGCTACAACGGCGGCCAGTACGCTTTCAACCAGGGCTACTGGGGCCCGACTGTCGGGTTCTACGGCGGGATCAATTACGGCTTCGGCTACGGGGGGCGGGGCTATCACGGCGGCGAATGGGCCGGCGATTCGTTCCGTTATAACACGGCCGTCACGCGGGTGAACACCACCGTGATTCGCAACACCTACGTCAATAAAGAGGTTATCAACAACACCGGCAGCCGCGCCAGCTTTAACGGGCCAGGCGGCGCGACAGCCAAGGCCACCGCGCAGGAACAAGCCGCAGCGAAGGCGGAGCATGTCCCGCCAACCCCAGCACAGCAGTCACGCGTTGAGGCGGCGAAAAACGACCCCGCTTTGCATGCAAAAAACAACAACGGGAAGCCTAAAGCCGAAGCGATCAAAGCACTCGACAGGAACGACGGGCAGCAGTCCGCCGCGGTTGCGGGCGAGAAGCAGGCTGATGCTGAGAAGCGGGCTGGTGGCGAGAAGCGGGCTGATACTGAGAAGGCGAAGGGCGGAGCCGCTGAAGCAGCTACTGGGAACTCCGCATTAGGCCACAAGCAGGGCGACGCGACCTCCCGCACAAAGGGCTCACAAAACAACGCCTACGGCAAGGCACAGTCGGCTGACGCGAATGGTTCGCCCGTCTCGGCGAAAGCCGACCGGACCGAGGATGCGGGGGCATCGCGTGCTGATAAAGCAGCGCAGACGAAACGCGATAGCCGAGCCAACGATGCGGCAGCCGGTCCGCGCCCCGAGCGGCGCGCGCAAGCAGCGTCGCATCGGCCGCAGGCAGCGCCGGACCGGAAAGCGGAACCCGCGGCAGGTGATCGCGCTCCGGCGGGGGCTGCGCAGCCCGCCAAAAAGAAGAAGAAGCCCGCGAACGAGCCGCCAGACGGCGAGCGGTAGCAGACGGCGCGCAACGCGCGTAATGACGTTAATGCAGATCCGGCGACGGGATGCGGTTCAGGTGAAAGCACCTGTGCATCCCGCGCCGGTTTTCTGTTTCTTGCGCTAATGACCGAATCCGTCGAGCACTTCTCAAGCAGGCTGACGTGCACACCCTCCTGCGCTTGCCATCGACATCTTCTACGCGCAATGGCCGAGCCGGACTGGCATAACGCGAACGTCCTCTTCTTCAACCGCAAACCCGCGCAGGAAAGCCGTGGAGTGCGAGCTGCACTGGCCTTTGAAGCTCTGGATTTACGACCTGCGCACGAATCTGCATTTCACCCTTAAAGAAAACACCCTTAAACGCAGCGACCTCGACGACTTCGTCGCCTGCTACAACCCAAAGAACCGCCACGAGCGCAAAGAGAGCGAACGCTTCAAGAGCTACACCTACGAAGAGCTAACCAAGCGCGACAAACGTTCGATCCCTTTCGAACGTGCCCGGCTTCCCTAGGCACACTCAAAGTCTCGGTGCCTCCCGCCGTAATGCTCGCCGCGGCGAGCGCTAACCTCGACATCTTCTGGCTGAAAGACGAGAGCCTCGAAGATAGCGCTAATCTTCCCGATCCCGGCGTCCTAGCCTTGGAGATCACCGAAGACCTCGAAGCGGCCCTAGCCCAATTCGCGGAAATCGCGTCTGATCTGAAGCGCTGAAAAAGATGAACTCGTATCTGCTGAAGCTGAACGAACGCGAAGATGGTCCCCATCCGGACACGCAGATCGCGCAGATGTTTGCGGATCAACGGGTGAATCGCTATACACCTTGCAAGCCAGAGGCTGGCGGGGAGTGGCGCACCATCGATGACTACATGCCGATGCTGAAATATGGCACGCAGCTACCGCCTGCTTCCCTGACCAAATCGGCTGTCGCTATAACGCCAGGATTAGATGGCAGAGGCATTGTGATCACTGACGTAGACGTACCTTTCGGTTCCGTCCTAAAGATGGCGTTCAAGATCTTTTGCGCGTGGCTTATCGTGGTCGTCTGCTTCGCACCGATCGCGATTATTCTTTGGTTTCTCATCCTCGCCGGCATTCTCAGCTTCTTCGGTTCGGCGTTCTCTGGAAGCCATCCGTAACGACCAGTAATCGTCTGATAATTGAAACGGACGCTACAAATACTCAATGAGCTGGAACAGAAAGGCGTGTTCGTTCGCTACGCCATTGGGGGAGCGATGGCGGCGACGTTCTATGCGGAGCCGGTGCTGACGTTCGATCTGGATGTCTTCGTTTTGCTCGCACCTTCTCCCGGCGGTCTGATTACGCTCACGCCGATCTACGAAGATTTGCGCGTACGCGGTTATCGCGAAGAACGCGAGTGTGTCGCAATCGAAGGCGTTCCGGTGCAGTTCCTGCCCGCCTATAATCCGCTGCTGGAGGAAGCACTCCGCGAAGCAAGGGACATTATGTATGAAGAGGCGCCTACGCGGGTCCTGCGCGCGGAGCATCTCGTCGCGATCTGTGTCCAGACCGGACGCGAGAAGGATCGGGAACGCGTGCGGTTGCTACACGCGCAGGCAAAACTCGACGACGAGTTGCTCCTCCGGGTAATCCAACGCTACAATCTCACTGAAAAATGGAAGGCCTGGACAGCTTAAGTCCCGAGATTGCCGCGCTCCTGGAGGCAAAGGCAAAGCGGCGTCTTCAGCTCGCATCATTACCGTTTGCGCAAAAGGTCGCGGCGGTCGTGAAGCTCCAGGAGATGGCAGCGCCGATCCTGCGCGCCCGCGGAAAAATTGTCGAGCCGTGGCCTGTGGACTGACCGGCCGACTGAAGCAGGCAAGACGGCCATCTTCATTCGTTCGCTCCCGCTCGCTCAGCCTTCGGCTAGACTGACGAATGTCAGCCCGAAGGGGCAGCGCCGCAGCGTTGACCAAAACACCCTCAAGCGCACCAACCTCAGACATTTCGTCGCCTGCCATTTGGCTCCAGCGGCGCTGTGTCAGTGTCGGAGTCTGAAGGCTCGGCGGTCACAGACCGCCGCTACAGTGGGAACCGCCACGAGCGCAAAGAGAGCGAGCGCTTCAAGAGCTTTCAGCTATGAAGAGCTAACCAAACGCGATAAGCCTTCGATCCCCTTCGAACGTGCCCGGCTTCCCTAGAGACACTCGAAGTCTCGGTATCTCCCGCCGTAAAGCTGGCCCTGCCAGCGCTCACCTCGACATCTTGTTTCACTCGCTCCCGCTCCCTCAGCCTCCCGGCTTGCCGGTCTGGTTCGCTGCTGCTCCGCGGCTTCAGCTCTGGCTCAAAGACGAAAGCCGCGAAGACAGCGCCAATCTCGCTGGATAAATCCAGCATGCCCGGCTTCCCTAGACATACTCAAAGTCTCGATGCCTCCCGCCGTAAAGCTGGTCGCCGCTACAGGCGCGGCCAGCGCCAGATCCCGGTGTCCTCAGGCCTCGAAATCACCGAAGACCTAGAAGCCGCCCTCGTCCAGTTCGCGGAGATTACCGGGGATCTAAAGAGATAGAATCGCAAACCGGGCCGTTGCGCTTTCCGACGCAGTTCGCACGCTATTTTTTCTCTAACAGCGGCAGGAACGCTTCATAGTGTTCCTGTTTAATTCGTTCGATCGGAATAAGACGGAAGGCGGCCGAGTTGAGGGTGTAGCGTTGTCCGCTCGGCGATGCCGGGTCGGGAAAGACGTGCCCCAGGTGAGCGTTGCTTCGTTTTGCGCGCACCTCGGTGCGCTGCATATCGTGCGAGGTATCCAGGCTCTCAACGAGGAGATCTTTCGAGATTGGCTTGCTGAATGTCGGCATCCCAAGACCGGCGTCGTATTTATCCACTGAAGTGAAGAGTGGTTCGCCGGTAATGATATCGACGTAGACGCCGAGACGGTCGTTGTCCCAGAATTCGTTCTGGAAAGGCATCTGTGTGCCGCCTTCCCGGACGATGCGGTATTGCTCGGCCGTTAAACGACGTTTCAAGACGACATCGCTAGGGACGGGCCGGTTCGGATCGAAACCGACGAACTCCTTTGTTTCCTTCCGCTCGAGAAAGAAGAAGTAAATCACCCCGGCAGCAAGCGCGGTCACCACAATGAGACCGATGTACGTGCTGACGGTCGACTTTTCTTCGCTGGTGATTCTGCTTCCGTCCATGTAATTGCGCTGACGTCATTCAATCAGAGATGCGGCACGCTCGGCAACCTCGATCCTCAGTACTTTCGCTGAGAGACGAAAGCCTGGAAGACAGCGCCAACCTGCCCGATTCCGGTGTGCAGCGCTGGAGATCACCGAAGACCTCGAAGCGGCCCTAGGCCAATTCGCGGAAATCGCGTCTGATCTGAAGCGCTGAAAAAGATGAACTCGTATCTGCTGAAGCTGAGCCGGGCATTAAGGCCGCTCCAATATTAAGGTCGCTACATTCAGAGGTTAGAAATCCAACGGCAGCTTCGTTGGATCTTCGATGCATTCCTTCACGCGGATGAGGAACGTGACGGCCTCTTTCCCGTCAACCGCGCGATGGTCGTAGCTCAGCGCGAGATACATCATCGGACGAATAGCAACTTGTCCACCGATTGCCATTGGCCGCTGCTGAATCGAGTGCATACCGAGAATCCCACTTTGTGGCGGATTTAAAATCGGTGTGCTGAGCAAAGAACCGTAGACGCCGCCGTTCGAGATCGTAAAGGTGCCGCCCTGGAGTTCCTCGATCTTTATCTTTCCTTCGCGCGCTTTCACCGCGTATCCCGCGATGTCGCGCTCCAGATCAGCGAAGCTCTTCTTGTCCGCCTCGCGGATTACTGGCACGACGAGACCGCGCTCCGTTCCGACGGCAACCCCAATGTCGTAGAAGTGATTCTGGATGAAGTCGTCGCCTTCAATGCGCGCGTTGATCGACGGCACGACCTTGAGACCTTCTACGGCCGCTTTGATGAAGAAGGACATGAAGCCGAGCTTCAAGTCATTCTTCTTCGTGAAAGCCTCCTGCGCATTTTTGCGCAGCTCCTGCACGGCTGCCATATCACACTCGTTGAACGTGGTGAGAATGGCCGCGGTGTGCTGCGCCATCACGAGCTGCTGCGCGATTTTACGCCGCAAAGGCGACATTTTCTTGCGCGTAAAGCGTCCGTCCTGCGCTTGAGGCTGAGTCTCGGCCTCGGCGCCGTTCGCCGCCGCCAGCTGGGTTGCGGGACGCGCGGGCTCCGGCGGCCCGGACTTCTGTCGCTCCGCCGCTGCCATGACATCGGCTTTCACGAGCCGGCCCCCTTTGCCGGTCCCGGAAAGACCAGCAGGATCAAGATGCTCCTCGGAAACAATTCGCCGCACCGCGGGTGAAAGCACCTCCGCGTTGACTGACTTCTTCTCGCCTGAAACGGGAGCTTCTTCGCGGTTCGGATCCGGCTTTTCCTTCGCACTCTCCGGAGTCGCGACCGTCGCACCGCCCTCGGAAGCCTTTGCGGTTTCATCAATCGTCGCGACCACTTCGCCGATCTTCACTTCCTGCCCTTCCGCCGCGAGCGTCTCAAGAAGTCCCCCGCTCTCCGCCACGATTTCCGTCGAAACCTTGTCGGTCTCGAGCGTGAACAAGGCTTCGCCGGCCGTTACATGCTCGCCGGATTTCTTGTGCCAGACAGAAACGATTCCGCTGGAAATGGACTCACCGACCGCGGGAATTTTGACTTCGATGCTCATGCGCGCCTCACAGTATCCGTAATCGCGCGTGTAGAGGCGCTTGTGTCAAGCGCCTGGCGCTGCCGCTCGCCGCCGATCGGCTCGGTGCTTGGCACAAGCACCGCGACAACTTGCTCCTACAAGCTCAATGCTTCCCAGATCAGCTCGGCCTGCTCGCGCTTGTGCAGCGTTAAGGCCCCGACCGCCGGGCTCGCGCTCGCGTTGCGTCCCGCGTATGCAACCTCGCGTCCGAAGAGCGCGCGCAAACGTGGTTCGATAAAGCTCCAGGCACCCATGTTCTGCGATTCTTCCTGGCACCAGATGAGCTTTGCGTCCGGCGGGAATGCTCCGATCACTTCGCGCATTCTCTCTTCACAAAACGGATACAGCTGCTCCACGCGGATTAACGCCGCGTCGGTCACCTTCTGCGTTTCGCGATATTTCCGGAGATCGTAATACACTTTCCCGGAGCAAAGCACGACACGCTGGATCTGGTCGGCCGGTGTGGCACCGGCATCGGACAAAACCTCTTCGAAGACTCCGCTCGTGAATGCATCCGCGCGCGAAGTTGCATGCTCGGCGCGCAAAAGGCTTTTCGGCGTCATGATGATGAGCGGCTTGAGGAAATCGCGTTTCATCTGCCGGCGCAAGACGTGGAAATACTGCGCGGGGGTGGTAAGGTTGCAGACCTGAATGTTGTCTTCCGCGCAAGCCTGCAGGAACCGCTCCACGCGTCCGCTTGAATGCTCGGGGCCCTGCCCTTCGTAGCCATGCGGCAAGAGCATCACGAGCCCACTCGGTCTTTGCCATTTCGACTCGGCGGAGACGATGAATTGATCGATGATCGTCTGCGCACCATTCGCGAAATCGCCGAACTGCGCCTCCCAGAGGCAGAGCATTTCGGGATAGTCTAACGAGTAACCGTAGTCGAACCCGAGCACGGCCGCCTCGGAGAGCAGGCTGTTGTAAACACAGATGCGCGCCTGTTCCGGTGCGAGATGCAGCAACGGAATGTGCGGCTCGCCCGTTTCCGCATCGTAGATGACGGCGTGTCGATGACTGAAGGTGCCGCGCCGGCTGTCCTGCCCGGAGAGCCGGATGGGCGTTCCCTCGAGCAACAAAGAGCCGAAAGCGAGTGCTTCCGCAAAGCCCCAGTCGTACGGGCCACCGGCTTCGAAAATCTCCCGCCGCCGGTCGAGCAGCATGCGCTTTACTTTTGGCAAAACACGGAACCCGTCGGGTACGCGCGTAAGACCGTCCACGATTTGCCGCAACGTCTCCGGTGTAATCGCGGTCGGCGGAGAACCCACCGAGTAATCCGGCTGAAAAACGGCCGTGGATTCGTTGAACCGCTCTTTCCGATCCGCGGGCTGCGTGGCGTGCGCCTTCACGTCATCCAGCGCGGCCTGGAGCTTCTGCTCGAACTCGCCCTCGAGCCTCGCCGCCTCCTCTTCGCTCAAGCGCCCGGCATCGATCAGCTCTTTTTTGTAGAGCTTCCGAATGGAAGGGCGCCGATCGATTTTCGCGTAAAGATCAGGCTGCGTGAATGACGGCTCGTCCCCTTCATTATGGCCGTAGCGACGATAGCAATACATGTCGATCACGACATCGCGGCCGAACTCCTGCCGAAAATCGAGCGCGAGTTCCGTCACGAACATGACCGCCAGCGGATCGTCGCCATTGACGTGGAAAATCGGAACCTCGATCGCCTTCGCCACATCGGTCGCATACATCGAGGAGCGCGCGTCTTCTGGCAGGGTGGTGAAGCCGATCTGGTTGTTCACGACCACATGGACTGTGCCGCCCGTGCTGTAGCCGGGCAGTTGCGACATGTTGAGTGTCTCATAAACAATCCCCTGCCCCGCGAACGCCGCATCGCCGTGAATCAATAACGGCAAAACTTTGCGCCGATTCTTCGTGTCGCCGCGGATGCGTTGCCGCGCGCGCGCCGTGCCTTCCACGATGGGATCGACCGCCTCCAGATGGCTCGGATTTGCCGCGAGGCGAATCTCCACTTCCGCACCGGAAGCGAGCTTCCGGATGGTGCGATAGCCGAGGTGATACTTCACGTCCCCGTCACCTTCCACGAGATTCGGCACGTAGTTCTCGGTGAATTCGTTGAAGATCACCTTGAAGGATTTCTGCAGGAAGTTCGCGAGCACATTGAGTCGTCCGCGATGCGCCATGCCCATGCAGATTTCTTCCACGCCCGACCTCGGACACTTGTGGAGAATCGTGTCGAGAATCACCATGAGCGACTCGGCGCCTTGCAGCGAAAAGCGCTTCTGCCCCACGTAGCGCGTGTGGAGGAAAGTCTCGAACAACTCGGACTCCGAGAGTGAGCGCAGCAACGCGATCTGCACCTCGCGCGAGGCCTCATGCTTTCCTGGGCGGGACTCGAGGCGGTGCCGGACCCAATTACGAATGCGCGTGTTCTGGATGTGCTGGAACTCCGCGCCGATCGCGTCGGCGTAAATGCATTCGAGCTTCGCGATCATCTCGCGCAGCGTCATGCGCCGATTATCGAGGAAGAACTTCGACGAGACCTGCATGTCCAGGTCGCGTTCGCTGAACCCGAGCTCCCGCAGTGTCAGGAGCGGATTCTCCGGTCGTTTATCCGCGAGCGGATTCAACTCCGCGATCGTGTGACCGAGCGTCCGATACGCGTAGACGAGCCCGTCGATGCGGGTTTGGAGCGGGCTCTCCGCGTGGTCTGTGCGCGCTCGGACCGGAGCGGCCGCGGCGCCGTTTCGCTTCTCTAAATTTCCGAGCTCAAAGCCTTCAAAAAAGGCCGACCATCCAGAATCGACTGCCTCCGGATTATCCTCCCAGCGGCGATAATTCTCCTCCAGAATGTCGAGGTTCAGATGAGTGGCAAACGATGGACGCATAGCCCGTCAAATCTGCCGTCGATGCGCAGGAGGGCAAGTTGACAGTGCGGAACGCGCCTCGTTACTTCCCCGCAGAATGACTGCGGAGGAGGTCTATGAGTCTGTTACCAACGGGGGCGCCAGCGCGTTCACTGAAGCTGTGGCGATTCTCGATAAGCACGCCCCATGGTGTCTGATCGGCGGCCTGGCCGTGAACCACTACGTCGAGCCTGTTTATACAATCGATGCCGACGTGGTTGTCATCGCCGGGAACCTCGAGCCAGTGCAGGAGAAACTGGTCGATGCCGGTTTCTCCATCAAACACTTCGCGCACTCCGTGAACGCTACGAGACGGGAGAGCAAACTTTCGCTGCAATTTACCGTCGCGGCGAAGTATCAGCCGTTCATCGAACGCGCGGTTCTTGGTGAGGTGCTTGGTTGTAGAGTGCCGATCGCGAGCCTGGCTGATCTCATCCAGGGCAAGGTGTGGGCCTGGAGCGACGACAGCCGCCGATTCAGTAAACATAAGAAAGATGAGCTGGATTTGATTCGCATTGCCGAGACTTACCCCGAGTTGCGGAGGATGATGCCCGATAAGATTCTCGCGCAAATTGAGAATGCCGATCGTGGGAGCGAGGATTAGCAGTTCTCTCAGTTGGGCGCTGATCGGCAGCTGCGCAATGTGGATGGCCGCGCCTGCCAGCCTGGCGCAAGCGGACCCCGCTTCCGAGCCTAGCGTGCTCGCGGTAGCGAAGGTTCTGCCCGCCGTGGTCAACGTGAATACAGAGCGCGTCGTACGGCGGCGCGTGCGCGATCCCTTCGAAGATTTCGCGGCGCAATACTTCGGGAATTTCCGCTCACGTCCGCGCGAGATTCGGCAAACGCTGCAAAGCCTCGGCTCCGGTTTCCTCGTCGATCCGGCCGGTTACATCATCACGAATCAGCACGTGGTTGAGCGCGCCGCGGATCTCAAGATCGAAGTCACGATGAGCGACGGGAAGACATTGCCCGCGCGCTTCGTGACCGGAGACGAAAAGAAGGATCTCGCTTTTCTGAAGATCGAATCGAAGCAGCCGCTGCCCTTCATCGACCTGAACAATCTCTCGCCGAATCTGCTTGGCCAGACTGTCATCGTCGTGGGAAACGCGCTGGGCTACAGCAGCTCGATTAGCCGCGGTGTTCTCAGCGGCATGAAACGCGACATCACGATCGAGGAGATCGAATACAAAAACCTGTTACAGACGGATGCGGCCATTAACCCGGGAAATAGTGGCGGGCCTTTGATCGATCTCTCAGCGCGCCTCGTGGGTGTCAGCTCCGCGAAGATGGCCTTCACTCCGCAGGGCGTGCCGACGCAGGGCGTGGGTTTCGCGATTCCAGCGGACACGGTGCGCGATACGGCCGTGCAGTTCAGAAACGTCGCGGAACACCAGCCGGTGCAGAAAACGCCCGATGACACGCAGCCCGCTTCCAACGCGGAGCGGCTCTTCGGGATGCAGCTGCAAGAGCTCACGCAGGACCTGACCGACGCGCTCGGGTTGGTTGCAGGTAAAGGTGTTCTCATCAGTGCGGTGGAAGGAATCGGCCCGGCGGCAGACGCGGGAATGGAGCGCGGTTTGGTGATTTATCGCGTTGGCAAATACGACGTGCGGACCGTCGCGCAGATCGAAAAACTACTCTCTCGCGCGCGCGCTGGCTCGGCCGTTGATTTCACTGTCGGTTTCGTCCGAAGCGGCGGACAATCACCGCGTCTCGAGGCCGTGACGTTGACGGCGCGTTAGTTAAACGAGTTTGCATCGCTGACGCGCATGGTCCCCTTATTTTGGAAATTGCAGGCGACACGCCTGCCTCCACAAGAGAGCTGGCGGCTTGCGCGGCTTCGGATGAACACGCTGCCGGTTCGGTTGTCTCAAAGACTTATCGCCACATGATCAAGGTCGAAAACCTAACGAAACGTTACCCCGGCCACACCGCCATCGAGGACCTGAGCTTCGAGGTCGGCAAGGGGGAGATCATGGGTTTCCTCGGGCCAAACGGCGCGGGCAAAAGCACGACGATGCGGATCCTCTCGAGCTTCATGCCGGCGACTTCCGGACGAGCCACGATCGCCGGGTTCGACGTTTTCGAGCAATCGCTCCAGGCACGTTCCCACCTGGGTTACATGCCTGAAAATGTCCCGCTCTATAAGGACATGCGCGTGACGGAGTATCTCGATTATCGCGCCGCGCTGAAGGGCGTCCCGCACCGGCGCATTGCCGAGCGAGTTGGCGACGTGAAAGAGCTCTGCGGTTTAAAGGACGTGGAAAAGAAGCTGGTCGGCGCGCTTTCCAAAGGCTACCGGCAGCGGGTGGGGCTAGCCGATGCGCTCGTGCATGAACCTGAGCTCTTGATTCTGGACGAGCCGACAAGCGGATTGGATCCAAATCAAATTCGACAGGTGCGCGATCTGATCAGGAATTTGGGCAAACAGCACACCATCCTGCTCTCGACGCACATTCTGCCGGAAGTCGAGATGACATGCAGCCGCGTCATCATTATCAACAAAGGGCGCATCGAAGCGTGCGATACGCCGGAAAATTTGCTCGGCGAAATTCGCACCGCGGGCGGCGTGCTGCTCGAAGCGAGAGTCGGCGCGGAGGATGGGGCCGAGGAGTTGAAGAAAATCGCCGGCGTGCGCGACGTGACGACGACGACGGATGGCGAGTGGCAGAGATTTTCGCTGCGGGTCGAATCTGGCGCGGATTTGCGCGAGGAGGTCTTCCGGCTGGCAGCGGACCGGCGATGGAGTGTGCGCGAGTTATCACAACGCAAGGCAACGCTCGAAGATGTGTTCGTTGAGATTACGCATGCGGATGACGTGTAATCCAGCCATGAGGCGTCGTTACGATCAGCTTGTCATCCTGAGCCCCGAAAGCTTTCGGGAAGGACCTCACCACCGAAGCGAGCGTCACGCGTCATCTGTGTGTGTGATCCATCACCTTATGCGAGGTCCCTCGTCGTCTGCGCGACTCGGAATGACAGCGCGGGAGCCAAGGGCGGCAGCAGTGGAGGTAAGCGCGCAATGAGAAAGTTTCTTACCCTCCTCGACCGCGAAGTGCGGAGCTACTTTTACTCGCCCATCGCCTACATCGTCCTCGTCTTTTTTCTCCTGCTTTCCGGAGTCGATTTCTACTTCCAGCTCTCCTTTATGAACGGGCGGCCGGTGCCGTACACCGTGCAGGAAGCGTTTTTCAACTCCGTCTTCTTCTGGTTCGCTTTCGTTTTGATCTTTCCGCTCATCACGATGCGGCTTTTCTCGGAAGAATTTAAACTCGGCACGATCGAGCCGCTCATGACCGCGCCGGTGCGGGATTGGCAGGTCGTCCTTTCGAAGTTTTTCGGCGCCCTGGTTTTCTACATCGTCCTTTGGATACCAACGCTTCTCTATTTCGTCATATTCCAAACCGTCACGCATGATCCCGCCGCGAACTCTGCCGGCGCATATCTCGGCTCCTATCTGATGCTCTTCCTGCTTGGCATCTTCTATCTCTCAATCGGCTGCCTTGCCTCGGTTCTCACAACGAACCAGATCGTGGCCGCGGTCATTTCATTCTGCGCCATCACGCTGCATTTCTTCTCCGGCCTGGTCTCCTTTATCGTACAGGACGTCAGCTCGGCCACGCGTCAGTTGCTCGGCTACTTCTCGGCCATCGAACAGATGGGCACGCTCTCGCGCGGTGAGATCGATACCCGTCCGATCGTCCTCTACCTCAGCATGACGATCGTGATGCTCGCGCTGACGCATCAGGCGTTTCAATCACGGAAGTGGAGACTCTAGGTTTCCTTTAGCCCTGATGAACACGGATGAAATACGGATGGAGAGAGAAGCCATGCTTTCGCAAATATCGTGGACACGCGGTCGATGTGACGGCGAGCCGCTGGCAAGATTTAGGCCGCGCAATGCCTGTTCCCCAATCGTCTTTCATCGGTCTTAATCCGTGGCCAAAAAAACAATGGCTGAAAATCCTTCTTCCACAGCGCCCAAAAACCGGAAGATCCATCGCGTTCGCATCGGCTTGAACGTGCTCGCGCAGGTCGCGCTCATTCTCTTTCTCGCCGTCATGGTTAACTACCTCGGGTTTGAGCATTACCGCCGCTGGGATCTTTCGCGCGATAAGAAGTATGCCCTCTCCGACAAATCGAAGCGCTTTCTCCACAGCGTAAAAGGCAAGATGCGCATCACCGTGTTTTTCGGGCCTAACAACCCGATCGGACAGGATGTGCAGAATCTGCTGACGGAATACCAATACGCCGCGAAGGGCAAAATCGACGTCGAGAACATCGACCCGGAACGCAGCCTCTCCCGCGCCAAAGAGGTCTTCGATAAATACAAAGTGGTGAGTGACGAGAGCCTGCTCATTGTGGATTACGACGGACGGAACAAAACCGTCAAAGCTTCCGAAATGGCGGAGGTAGATCAGGGCAACCCGATGTTAGGCGAGGAGCCGAAGATCGCGGCCTTCAAGGGCGAACAGGCGATCACGAGCGCGATGATCGACCTCGTTGAAGGAAAGAAGAACGCGATCGGCTACGTCATGGGACACAAGGAACCGCCTCTGGCCGACGCCCCTCCGTCCATGTCGCCAGCGCTGAGACCGAACGCGGGGGAACGCAGCCCGATCTCTGTCCTAAAGACGTTCATCGAGAACGAGAACATCAAGATCCAGGAGCTGAATCTTTTCGACGTCCCGGCGATTCCCGCGGAGCTGAAAACGATCATGATCGTCGGGCCGCAGTACGATTTCTCCGATCGTGAAATGCAGTTACTCCGTGAGTTTTGGGGAAAGCAGGGCCGAATTCTCATTCTCCTCGATCCCAGCGCAAAGACGCCGAAGCTCGCCGCGTTTCTGAATGAGGTCGGCGTGCGCGTGAACGACAATCGCCTGACGGCGATGATCAAGACCGGCATTCAGGAAGTTGCCCGGGTGCGCGACGTGATCGGAAAGTTCCTGCCGGAGAGTCCGATCACGAAACGGCTCGCGGGCGTGCAGGCCCCATTCCTCGGCGGCACCGCTTCACTCACGCTCGCGCCCGCGGAACAATCACGCGGCGGCAACCTCAAGCTCCAGCCGCTCGTCGAGGCGGAGAAGGGTTATTGGGGCGAGGCGGATTACAATTCGGATGATGAAACTCTGCTCCAGTTCACGGCGGGACGGGACCAGGATGCGCCGCTCAACTTTGCCGTCGCAATCGAGAAAGGCGGGAGCGCGGATGATCGGGTGCAAGCCAACTCAGCGCGCATGGTCGTGGTGGCGAACTCGGCTTTCGTGCAGGACAACGCACTGACGCAGGATCAACAGGGCCTCGATTTCGTCTCCGGGAGCATCAATTGGCTGCTGAATCGGGAACAGCTCATCGGCATTGCGCCGAAAGTGCCGCGGACGCTCACATTCAGTCTCGACGAAAAGGCGCTGCGCAATCTCCGCTGGTTGATTTTGGTGCTGATGCCGCTGATTCCGGCCGTCATCGGAACGGCGGTGTGGTGGCAGCGTCGAGCGTAGAATTGCCTAACGAATGAAATCGCGAACGACTCTCCTTCTCCTTGCTGTTGTTGTGGCGGTGGGCGTCTGGATTAAATTCTTTGAGAGCAAAGGACCGAACACCGAAGAAGCGAACCGCCGCGCCGGACAGGTCATGAACTTCGAGCGGGACAAGCTCGAGGGCATTCAAATCGCGAATGGGGATGATCGGATCGAACTGCGTCGTATCGAGGGAAAGTGGCGGCTGGAAGCTCCAATCAGGGATCAGGCAGATCAGTTCGCGATCGACAATCTGATCAGCGATCTAGAGAGCTGGGAGAAAGATCAAACCATCCTGGCGAAGGAGATCGACGCCGATAAAAGCAAGCTGGCGGAGTACGATCTCGAAAAACCGAAGCTAAGATTGAAACTGCTCGGCAAAGAGCAACCGGCAGAAATTCTCTTCGGCAAAGACGCGGCTTTGGAAGGTAGGATGTATGTCCGGTTCCAGGACTCGAAAGACACCTTCCTCGTCCGGAACACGGTCAAGAACGACATCTCGAAAAAGCCGGAAGAGTTCCGCGATCGCAAATTAACGGAAGTGACCGCGGCGCAGGTCGCCCGGATTGTGTTGAAGACGCCGGCCGGCGAAATGGAATTACAGAAGCAGGGCGACGCATGGGAAATCCTGAAGCCGTTGCGAACGCGCGGCGATACACAAAAAGTCAGCGATCTGATTTCGCAGGTTACCGGTGCGCGCATCGAGCAGTTCATCGCGGATGACCGTGGCGACCTGCAACCGTACGGGCTGGCCGAGCCGCGCGGCTCGATCACGCTCTTTAAACCAGACGACAAAGAGGGCCAGATGCTGCAAATCGGCGCAGCGCCGGAAAAGCAGAACGACCAGGTTTACGTGCGCTTTTCGGCTCGTAATTTCGTCTACACGCTCCCGAAAAAGGTGGAGGAGATTCTGAACTCTACACCCGCCGACCTGCGCGATCGGCACCTTGTGCGGATCGACACAAATAATCTCGACCGCATCACCATCGATGCGCCGGGCAAAGGGAAAACGGTGCTCGCGCGCAAGGAGCAGGCTTGGACGATCGTGAACTGGAACAATCAGCCCGCCAATCCGACGGAGGTGACCCGGTTGCTGGACACGCTCAAGAACGAACAGGTCACGCAGTTCGTGGCCGACGTTGCATCCGATTTGCCGAAATACGGGCTCGATCAACCGCAGTTGCAGATCACGTTTAGTTCCTTCGCCTCGGAAAACACCGCGGAATCGAATGGGGGCGAACATCCGTTTGCGACGATCGCCTTCGGCAAAGTGGAGGGGGACAACGTCTTCGCGCGGGTCGGCGAAGAGCCTTTCATCGTGGCGGTTCGGCGCACGTTGCTCGATGGAATCTTCACTGATCCCGCACAATGGCAGAAGCTCGCGACCTTCAACACGAAGCCGCAAGACATCCAGCGTCTCAGCGTCACGACAGACCGCGAGATTGCATTAACGCGCGGCGCGAACAAGGAATGGACCACCGCGGGCAATGAACCGATCGATTAGACAAACCTGCATTACTGTGGCGCCATCCCGCCAATAGCCGTGCCCTACAACTGATGAATCACCGGCCAGAAAAGTAGGCGTGGTGGCCCAGATGATGGAAAACATGATCACAGCGAGCACAGGGCCTGTTCTTGTTCGACGCCCTAGATTGGGCGCGCCCTCATTCCGTGATTGTCGAGTGGACTGCGAATACTCAGGCCCGTGCGCGGGCACGAGCCACCGCTTACGGCCCGCACCGGCGCGGTGCGGAACAGTTCGCATCAGCTCGCGATTCTTTATTCGTTGAGCAGCTCAAGTTGCAAATGGAGGCAAAGCCACCGGCGGTTTTCTGAACCATGAATACGAGGCCGCTCATCCGTGTTCGCCGCTCTCTCCGCCGGTGTTATTTCCGATAAGGTCTTCAAGCGCCGTCGTTCGCCTGTGGCGATGTTTCTCTATTTTCTCGGGACGTGCGTCATTCTCCTCGCAGCCGGCGTAAATCATCTCCGGCGTGGTCGGCCCGACGCTCCGCGGCATTTTCCTCGGCTGCATGTTCCTCGTCCTCATCGCGCTCACCGCGAAGTCCACGCACGCAATTATCGGCAGGGCGGCGCCCCTGGACATGGGCGGACGCAAGATGGCTGGCTTTGCCTCCGGCGTGGTGGACTCATTCAATATTACGGCACCGCGCTCGCGCTCCCATTGACCGGATAGCTGAGATCGGTTCGGTTGGAGCGTCTGGTATCCGACCATGGCCAGCTTCGGTGCGATCGCGGCATCGCGATGTGAACGGTGATGCGCGAACAGAAAGGCATGCTGGCGGCAGACGACGCGCGCGCAGTGGCACGTTACAACAGTTCCAACTGCGGTGTGACTCGTCGGAAAGCTGCCGTCGATAGCACCGGCCGTTCGCCCATTCCCGCCCGCCGGCGCGCGACTTCGAACATTCTTCCAATCTGCTCCGCGAAAATCCCCTCGCCCGTCTGGCGCTTGCTCCACTGAGAATTGTAAACGCGCTCGCCGCCGTGCATCGCGCGCAGCCGGCCCAGCACCTTCTCTTTGCGATCGGGGAAATGCTCCTGGAGCCAGCGCTCCACGAGCGGCTTCACCGCCCACGGCAAGCGCAGGACCACATAGCCGGCAAACTGCGCGCCAGCCCTCCCGCACGCCTCGAGGATTGCGGGCATTTCGTGATCGGTGATGCCGGGGATGATCGGCGCAACCATCACGCCGATCGGAATGCCCGCTTCGCGAAACTGCGCGATCGCATCGAAGCGCGCCTGAGGCGGAGAGGTGCGCGGCTCGAGAATGCGTTGCAATTTCGGATCGAGCGAAGTGACGGAAATGTTCACGGCGACCGCGTTGTGTTCCGCCAGTTCCTTGAGTACCTCGATGTCACGCGTGACGAGCCGGTTTTTCGTCAGGATGCCGACCGGATTGCGGAACTTTGCGAGCACCTGAAGGCACCGCCGCGTAATCTGCATTTTGCGTTCGATCGGCTGGTACGGGTCCGTGACTCCGCTAAGCACGAGAGTTTGCGGCTTCCAGTTTGGCGACGAAAGCTCAGCCTCCAGCAGCTCGGGCGCGTCTTCCTTTACCATGATCTTGCTCTCGAAATCGAGGCCAGCGGAGAATCCGAGATATTCGTGCGTGGGCCGCGCGAAGCAGTAAACACAGCCGTGCTCGCAACCGCGGTAGGGATTGACGCTTGTCTCGAAACTGACGTCCGGGCTCGTGTTGCGCGAGATGATCGTCTTCGTCAGGTCGCGGTAAAATCGGGTCGGAAGCTTCGGGCGCTCTGCTTCTGCATCGCTGGGCTCGACGGGGTCCAAATCGATGTGCAGAGCTTCGAAGCGATTGGCCGGGTTACCGGAAGCGCCGCGGCCACGGTAAACTTCAGGAACAGGCGCTTCCTGATACTCCGTGTAAGCAAGCTTCGTAGAGAGAGGACGCTTCTTCTTCGGCTCTCCTCTCCCGTCAACCTTCAGTCCGCCCAACATGTCGTTATGTTCATATGAACTTGTCGCATTGTCGAGTGGGTAATTGCCCGCGCAGCTTTCGATTCGCACGGAGCTGTTAGGGCGATTCCAAAATGAAGTGGCGAGTCGAAGGAGAAGGGATCACCTCTCCCGTTGGGAAAGGGTCGGGGTGAGGGGAATTCTCTTTTGCAACCACTGTTAGACACAGGATGAGGGCGGATTTCACGCGCTCGCACCGCGAATTCTACTCTTGCAACCAGATCCTGTGTCGAACATCTGTTGCACCCGGCTCGATCCGTCCAAACACGCGTCGCGCGGATCAGCCTAACGAGGCTGCGTCGCGCGGAGTGACCGACGTTCAATTCACACCACCAGAAAGCATGACGTATGAAGCTTAAGCTTGTTTTGAAGCGAATCGTGAAATGGACTGGGGTCGCAATTGTACTCGCGTTTTCCGTAGGGCTGATCGCGCTCCTTATCGCCTACTGGAGGTCGACGAACGACTGCGATCGCCTGACCGCGGTGCAAGGCGACACGATGAAAGCCATCGTCTACTGCGACTATGGTTCACCCGATGTCCTGAAGCTTGTGGAGATCGCAAAGCCTGTGCCGAATGACGACCAGGCCTTGATCAAAGTCTACGCGGGTTCGGTTAATCCTTACGACTTCCACTTCATGCGAGGCGAGCCGTACGTCATGCGGATGGGGACGGGGCTGCGCAAACCGAAGAGTACGCGACTCGGCGTCGACTTCGCAGGGACGATTGAAGGCGTCGGTAAGAACGTGAAGCAGTTCAAACCCGGCGACGAAGTCTTCGGCGGGAAGACTGGAGCGTTCGCCGAGTATGTCTGTCTCTCCGAGCATTCCCTGGTCATGAAGCCGGAGAACATGACCTTCGATCAAGCTGGGGCGGTCCAAATTGCTGGGCTGACGGCGTTGCAGGCTCTTCGCGACAAAGGAAAGGTTCAGGCGGGACAGAAGGTCTTGATCAACGGCGCGTCCGGTGGCGTCGGCACCTTTGCGGTGCAAATCGCGAAGTCATTTGGCGCACATGTGACCGGCGTCTGCAGCACGAGGAACACGGAGATGGTCCGTTCCATCGGCGCTGATCAGGTCATCGACTACACCAAAGAAGACTTCACTCAGACTGCGCAACGTTACGACGTGATCCTCGACACTGTGAGCAATCGTTCGTTGCTGGAATGCAGGCGCGTCCTCAATCCTAACGGGAAATACGTCATCATCGGAGGGGCAGCCGGTCGCTGGATAGCTCCGATGGACCGCGTGATCAACGCGGCTCTGCTCTCACCGTTCGTGAGCCAGGAGATGGGCATGATGCTGGCCAAAGTGAAGCAAGAGGATCTGATGATCCTGCGCGATCTCATGCAGGCCGGAAAGGTCACGCCCGTCATCGACAGACGTTACAAATTCAGTGAGGTCCCTGCGGCGATCCGCTATCTGGAAGAAGGCCATGCCCGAGGCAAAGTAGTAATAAACTTCGACTTATAGCACCCAGCTCAAAAGCCCTTTGCGGCGCTGCGTTGCGCCCCGAGAATCAGTAAAGGGAAAGCGGAGGGGGTGGGATTCGAACCCACGAGGGCTTTCGCCCTGCCGGTTTTCAAGACCGGAGCCATCAACCGCTCGACCACCCCTCCCGATGCAAGCCGCGGATCATTGTTGCATCGACACCTCTATCATCAAGTTCGAGGGCTGCGGCAGATGGCCGCGATTTCCGCCCGGACAAGTGACGCCATGCTCGTTTTCGTATCTCCGCAGTAATACAGGAACAGCGCCGAGCGCGAACAAACCTGCTTCGCTCAACCCGAAGGTCGCAGGACAGGTTGGCGCGCCGCGAAATACCACACAAGCGCAGCACAAGCGATCCCAAGCATCGCGGCGAAGACAACATCGGACAGGTAGTGCGCGTTCAGATAGATCCGCGACGCAGCGATGAGGAGCGGATTCGGCAGCAACGCAAGGCCGATCCTGCGCCGCGCGAACACGAGCGCGGCGAAGAACGCAGTTGAGGCCGCAGTGTGGCCAGAAGGAAAGGCATGATAGTCCGATTTCGCGCTCGGACCATTCCAGCCACGTTCGACTTTGACCGATGGACGCGAACGTCCGGCCGTCACCTTGATTACCCGATTAACGGAACCAGCGACGGCGCAGGCGATGACCATGGCAGCAAAAATCACCAGCCACTCTCGCTTCCCAAGTGCATACGCGATCGCGGCGCCAAGGACACCGGCTGCAACATGCGTGGGCCAATCGCCCCATTTAGTCACAAAACGCATCAAGCCGAGAGCGGAAGGAGTTTGATGTTGCACAACCCATGTTTGGACCGCGGCGTCGCAAAGGAACGCCGCCGCTAGAATGGCTGCGCCGAACAGTGCCCCAACAAACCACCAGCGGCGGATGCGCGGCGCGCTCACCGCCCAATTTCCGGTTTGTGTTTCAGAGGCGCCTATCTTTCAATCCGCCATTGCAACCTGCAATCCGCAAATTCCTGCTGCTCTTCGCCGGTTGCCTTCTCTTCCATCTTGCGGGGACCTGGACGCTCCCCTTGATCGATCGCGACGAGCCGCGTTTCGCCGAAGCATCGCGCGAGATGATCGAGCGGAGTGACTACTTGGTTCCGTTTTTCAACAATCGATATCGCTTCGACAAACCGCCGCTCACCTACTGGTTTCAGACCGCGAGTTACCGGCTGCTCGGGGAAAGTGACTTCGCGGCACGATTTCCATCCGCAGTCGCGGCGGCGTTCACGGCGTTGCTGCTTCTGGCCTGGGGACGCCGTCTGGGCGATGAAAGGATCGGCTGGTGGGCGGCGATCATGTTCACGATCTGCTTCCAGACGTTCCTGCACGCGAAAGCGGCGGTCGCGGACATGTGGCTGGTGCTGTTTGTGACGGCGGCGCATTGGGCCGGGTATGAGCTGCTGCGTGATCACCTATCGAAAGCCCTCAATCAACCCTCAACCCTCGAGCCTCAACCGTCCCCTGCGTGGTGGTGGTTTTTTTATCTCTCGTTAGCCGGCGCGTTTTTGGCCAAAGGGCCGATCGGCTGGACGCCGCTCCTCGCGGTTGCGGTGACGAAGTTTTTCCTGCCCGACGTGAAGCTGAATCGCCGCTTTCTCTTCTTCACCGGATTGCTGCTGACGTTGTCCATTGTCGCGACCTGGGGCATCCCGGCGTTGCTCCGGACGAACGGCGAATTTTTCCGCATCGGTATCGGACGGCACGTCGTAGCGCGATCCGTTGGCGCGATGGAAGGACACGGTGGCAAGTCCTTCGCCACTTACCTCATCGCGCTGCCGTTCTACTTCGTCATCATCTTCCTGACATTCTTCCCGTGGGCCTTCAGTCTGCCCCGCCTGGCAATGCGTCTTTGGCGGAAACGGGATCCGCTCGACAACTATCTGATCGCCGCAGCGGCAGTCATTTTTGTGGTGTTCACGTTGATGAAGACCAAGCTGCCACACTACACGTTACCCGCGTTTCCGCTGCTGGCGTTGCTGCTCGCGAAGTCATTTCTGGACCGGCCCCACGCGGAGCGCTACGTTCGGTGGACTGCGCTCTCCGCAGCCTGCGCTGGGCTGCTGGCGGCTGCGGCCACCCCGCTCGTGGCGAAGTTCTTTATCTCGCGTGAGCTGATGCTGCAGGCGCGAAACGATCTGACGCCCGAGATGGAATTCGGCGCCACCCATTACAAGGATCCTACGCTCGTCTGGTATTTCCGGAAGTATGTGAAGGGATTCATGGCGGATCTTGCAGACAAGGCCGTGAAGCCGTTCATGGAAACGCCGGGACCGCGCTTCGTCGTTCTTCCCACCGCTGCCGCGGCGGAGTTGTATCCGGCACTTCCTGCCGGTTGGAAGAGCTACTCGGTGCGCGGATTTAATACTTCGAACGGCAAACGTCTCGAGTTAACGTTGCTGCTGAAACCGTCGTGAGCGCCGTTGGAGCCGCACTGTAGCCGCCTCGCTGTATCGAGGCGACGCACTTTTGCTGCACTACGCGCTCTCACGGCGACACAGCGCCGTGGCTACAACGAGAAGCGCGCGCCGTGTTTGCGGTTTACGACTGCTCTGTTACCCGTCTCGGCAAATGATTACCTTTCTCGCGGGCAAGCTCGCCGCGGCCTTGCCGACGCAGGCAACGCTCGATGTAAATGGCGTTGGCTACGAAGTGCTAATCCCGCTCTCGAGCTACGATCGATTGCCGGCGGTCGGTCAGGCCGTGCAGATTCTGACCCACCTGCACGTGCGCGAAGATGCGCACATTTTGTATGGCTTTATGTCGCCGGCGGAGCGCGACCTGTTCCGGCTGCTCGTCAATAATGTGAGCGGTATTGGGCCGAAGCTGGCGCT
>JACCTI010000371.1 GCA_013812515.1 Chthoniobacterales bacterium | reverse complement strand
ACTCGCACGTTTTCCCAGAGGAGATCCCGACCATTGCGCCGGATGTGCCGCCCTGGCTCCAAGCGAGGGGATTGAAGCTGCTTGGCCTCGATTTGCCTTCGGTGGACGAGATCAGGTCGAAGGACTTGCGAAATCATCATGCGATCGCCGCCGCTGGAATCAGCATTGTCGAGTCGCTCGACCTCCGCGCGGTCGAGGCGGGTCGTTACCAGTTTGTCGCGTTGCCGCTAAAGATCCCGGGGGGCGATGGTTCGCCGGTGCGCGCGATTCTCTGGCGCGAGCAAGAATGATGCGGCGGGTGTTTCTCTTGTAGGACCTCTGTGCCAGATGGCGCCGCCAATGGCGTTTCACAGAAACGCCCTACCATCCTCGAGCAGGGCCGCGCTTTGTGGCTGGTTGCGCTCCTGAGCGCGTTGCTCTTCGGCCTAACGAATCTGCCGTGGACTCTCGACGATTACGATCAGGCGAAGCAGGCGTTCACCTCGTTCGAAATGGTGAGCGAAGGGCACTGGTTTTATCAGCACACGCCTAACGAGAAGATCGCGACCAAACCGCCGCTGGTGGGCTGGATCTCGGCTGCGCTCTACGGAATGACGCGTTCGTGGGAGCTCTCGTGGCGCCTTCCGTCCGCGGCTGCCGCCGTGTTGTTGCTCATCGCGGTGACAAAAACCGCGACTCACGCCTACGGAACCACCGCCGGGCTGGTCGCGTTGAGCGCCTGTGCTTTGAACCTGCTTTCGCCGCGCCTCGCGACTTTGGTGCGCACCGACATGCCACTTGCGCTGGTGGTGTTTCTTCTCGGCGCAAAAGTCTTCGCGAAAGTTCGCTCGGCGGAGCCGTGGAGCACGCGCGACCGGCTCACGATGTTTGGCCTTTTGACGGCGGCGATGCTGATCAAGGGGCCAATTGTGTACGCCTTTCTGCTGCCGGGCATTGTTGCATACCAATGGTGGCGGCGAAGCGAAGGGAAAGGGGGTAACGCGTGGTGTGGTTGGTGGCCTTGGGTCGCTTCGCTCCTGGTCTTCCTGGCCTGGGTGGTGGGGGGAATCGCGTGGGTGCCGGGCTTCTACGAGCAGGTGGTGCTACGCGAGTTCGCGGGCCGTTTCAGCGAGACGGTGCACCGGCCGCAGCCGATCTATTTTTACTTGCCTCACCTGCTGCACAAGTTCGCGCCTTGGAGCATCCTCGGCGGGGCTCTGGGTGTGCTGATTTGGAAATCGCGACGAAAGATGTCGCCGGAGATTGCCTGGCTGCTCGGCTGGAGCTTCGGTGGTTTGCTGGTGATGTCGCTCATTCCATCGAAGCGTGTCGACCGCATCTTTCCCGTCGTGTCGCCACTTTGCCTGCTCCTCGCGGCCGGTGTTTCATCTCTGTCAAAGGACAGCGCGCTCGGTCCGCGGGTGTTGCGCTGGAGCGTAGCGGCGTTGTTGGCTGCTTGTTTATTCAGCAGCGGGTACGCAGCGCAGCGCGTCTTCCTCAGCTATCGCGCGGACGACGCGGCGCTCGTGCGGTTCGGCGCGGCGATGCGACGCGAAGGCGTCACGCACGGCTGGCGCTACGAAGTGATCGGCGGAAAGGAAGAAGGGCTGCTCCTTTATCTGCGGCGAACGCGATTCATCAAAGCGGACGAAGCGGCGGAGCGTTGGGAGAGCGGAACATTGGATGCGCTCGTCGCTCCCGTCGAGGAAGTCCCGCAGTTGCTCGCGGCACTGCCCGGTTCCACGCTGGGCAAGTTGGAGGGATCAGTCATGATCGACGCGCAGGTGCGTCGCTACGTCTTATTGCAGCGCGCGAAGCTGTAGCCGCCCCGCTATGTGGAGGCGCGATTGGGCAACGCAAGCTCGTGAACCGCGACGCAGCGCCGTTGCTACAGAGAAAGAATCGGGCAGGAGCACGAGTAAGAAGCGCGATCGAAAAGGCCGCTCGACTTTGCGCAGCGAAGGCGCGAATCGTTGCTCTCTGAACGAGGGGAATACATTTCCAAAAAGCGAAATCGAGACACTCTGGTGTCCGTGGCGCGTCGAGTATTTCGAGCAGGAGCAGCGCAACCCGGATTTCCTCTCCGAGGCGGCGCGCGCGAGCGATGACGCCGCGCATCTCGTGCTCGCGCGCCGCAAGAACGCCTTTCTGATGATGAACCGTTATCCGTACGCCGTGGGGCATCTCATGGCTGTGCCATATCGCGCGACCGGTGATGCCTCAGCTCTGGGCGAGAACGAAGTCCTGGAGCTTTGGAGTTTAGCGATGCATGGCCAACGTTTGCTCCGCGAAACAATGAACGCGCAAGGTTTCAACATCGGGCTGAATCTCGGAGATTGCGCAGGGGCCGGGGTGCCAAATCATCTTCATCTTCACAT
>JACCTI010000362.1 GCA_013812515.1 Chthoniobacterales bacterium | reverse complement strand
CGTGCCGCTCCTCGTCAAGGTGGCGCTCGAGCGCATTAACCGTCCTGAATCAGAACGTGGCAGTCGCAATCGCTTGCGCTCCATTCGCGGGGACTCCGGTTACCCTTCCGAGAACGACGTCTACTAGACGCGCTGATCCTGGCCTGCGGCCGAATCCTTGGCCGCTCTTGCACTTACACTTTAACTTTCACAGACACGCGGTTGAGGTCGGGAGTGTAAGTGAAGGTAACAGGTGCAGGTGCAAGTGCAAGCGGTGACGTTGCGCTGGCCGCAACGCTTGCTTCAATCCGCCCCGCAGCTTAAGCGTTTTGCCTGATGTCGCGTCCGCCTGTTTCCGTTCATCCACTGCGCGACCACTGTGCGGCCATTGCGAATGAGGAAGTAATGCTGCGCGAAGGCGGCGGGAAAGCCGGTCAGGATCGTCAGCACAAACTCGGGCGCTTGTTCGCGCGTGAGCGGATTGCGCAACTCCTGGACAAAAACGCTCAGTTCTTCGAGGTCGGGCTGTGGGCTGCGTACAAAATGTATCAGCAGTGGGGGAGCATTCCGGCAGCCGGTTCCGTGGCGGGGATCGGCAACGTCGCCGGTGTGCCCTGTATGGTCATCGCGAATGACGCAACCGTGAAAGCGGGCGCGTTCTTTCCGCAGACGGCGAAGAAGCTCATCCGCGCCCAGCGCATCGCCTTCGAATGCAATCTGCCGATCGTTTATCTGGTCGACTCGGCGGGCGTCTTCCTTCCGATGCAGGATGAGATTTTCCCTGATGAGGATGATTTCGGGCGCATCTTCCGCAACAACTCCGTCATATCCGCGGCGGGGATTCCGCAGTTCGCCGCCATTATGGGCAACTGCGTCGCAGGCGGTGCTTATCTGCCGGTGCTTTGCGACAAGATCCTGATGACCGAGGGTAGCGGTCTTTATCTCGCCGGACCTTCATTGGTGAAGGCCGCAATCGGCCAGGTGATCGAAGCGGAGGAACTGGGCGGGGCAAAGATGCATGCCGAGATCAGCGGCACCGTCGATTTTTTCGAGAAAAACGACGGGGCTTGTTTGAAGCGGCTTCGCTCGCTGATCGCGTTGTTGCCCGAAGCCGAAGCGGCCAAACACGGGTCTAACGAATCGAAGGCAGCGTCGGGAAAGAAGCCCGATGCTGTTTACGACCTCATCAGCCTCGATGGCCACAAGCCGTACGACGCGCGCGATCTGCTCGCCTCGATCATCGACGCGGATTCCCTCGATGAATACAAAGCCGATTATGGCAAGACGCTGGTCACCACCTACGCGCGGATTGGCGGGCGTCCAGTTGGGATTGTGGCGAGCCAGCGTCAGCAAGTCCGCACGAAGAAGGAAGGGATCCAGATGGGCGGCGTGATCTACGCGGATAGCGCGGATAAAGCGGCGCGCTTCATTCTCGACTGCAATCAAACGGGCCTGCCGATCATCTTCTTCCAGGATGTGACGGGTTTCATGGTCGGGCGCGACGCGGAGCAGAGCGGTATCATCCGTAGCGGTGCCAAACTCGTGAACGCAGTCAGCAATTCCACCGTTCCAAAGATCACGGTCGTCGTCGGTGGATCATTCGGCGCGGGGAACTACGCGCTCTGCGGCAAGGCGTATGACCCGCGATTCATCCTCGCCTGGCCAAACTCGCGTTATGCGGTCATGGGTGCCGCGCAAGCTTCCGACACGGTTTTCAGCGTGTTGGCACGCGCGCGTGATCGTGGCGACAAAAAATCCACTCCGGAAGAGCTCGAGGAACTCCGAGCCACCGTAAAAAAAAGCTACGAAGAGCAGACCGACATTCGCTATGGCGCAGCTCGCGGATGGGTAGACGCGATTATACAGCCGCATGAGACGCGCGACGTTCTCGTCCGACTGCTGCAATACGTCTCACGCCCAATGCCGAAAGCGCGTTTCCACACTGGCGTGATGCAGGTTTGACGGCGCGTTGCCGTAAATCCGCGCTGCGACTATAATGCGGCCATGCTCGAAGAGCTCCGCAATCGAATCAAGGCAGTTCCCTTCGTGCCGTTCTCGATCTTTGTAGCAGACGGTCGCGAGTTCCCAGTGCCTCATCCCGATCATATCCTGGTTACTTCCAAGGGGCTGGTTGTGATCGAGAATGACGAAGGACTTCTGGATATTCTGCCCAGTCTCTTCCTGTCGGGAATTCGGTCGCAAGCGTCTGCTGCCTAGGATCGATGCCAGGAAAGCGAATTCTGATCGGGAAGGCCCAAGCCTTCTGGTGCCACGACCCCGGCGCGCCCGCACGTCTCGATAGGCAGAGACCGGAGCTGCGCGATCAGCGCACTGCATCCGTCGTGCAGGAATTCTTTGCGCCACTTGGGGCGCGCAGCCTCAAGCGTTTCGAGGTGCCAAATTTCGCCGTATGTAATTTCCTCCTGGCGGGAGTTCTTGGTGACGGCGGCAGTCGCCCATTGCGCATCCGCTCAAGGAATAACGCTGGGACAACCGAGCTCGAAATTGAGATCGCCCCCAAAGACTGAAGCAACGCTTATGTCCGTAGTCCTCGTAGAGAAGCAAGCGCCACAGATCACTCGCCTCACGCTCAATCGTCCGGAGCGTCGCAACGCATTAACGATCGAGCTCATGAGGGACCTGACGGCCGCGATCG